>JAGQSZ010000059.1 GCA_020439285.1 Microthrixaceae bacterium | reverse complement strand
ATACTCTCCAGAAATTTCCTCACCAAGCGATTCCAAGGGTGATTCGTTGCGTCGCGAGCGGATCTACCTGGTTGTAGCTGCAGCAATTGCTGCTGTTCTGCGACTGCCTGCCTACTTCGCGTCACGGCATCTGACCTTCGATGACGGCGTCTTCGCCAGTTCGGTTATGGCCATGCGCGACGGAGGACTGCCGTTTCGCGACATCTTTTCGAGCCAAGCACCATTGTTTCTACCTCTGGCATATGTGGGGGACGTGCTGGGCCTACGCACCCTCAACTCGCCCCGCGTACTCGCTGTCATATCCGGCGTCGCCATAACAATCTTCGTGTTCGCCGCACTTGCACGGGTGACTTCATCTCACGCAGCGCTGTATGGAGCCCTTCTCGTTGGCACCTCCGGTTGTGTCATGTGGGTGACCGGGCCACTAGCCGCAGATGGCCCAGCACTAGCTTTCGCGGCGGTCGCATTCTGGCTGTTGTTGATTTACCTCGACCGTCCGACTCTGACATGTTCTCTGTTCATAGGTCTTTCTATCGGCGCTTCGCTGTCGACCAAGACGATGAATCTCCCACTAGTCGTCGTGGCTGCACTTGTCCTATTGACCACGTTCGTGAATGACGCGCGAGCAAAGCGATTCGATCCTCGATCACTCCTGAATCCATTGCTTTCAGGATTGACAGCTATCGCGGTGTTTGTCCTTTCAAGTATCCCCTTCGGGCTGGCGGATGTGTGGAGTCAGTCCTTTGACTACAGGGTTGAGACCAGTGGAGATCGAGATCCGCTGCGAAACCTGCGCAAGATCATCTCGACTCTGTGGGATCGGGATCTGGTCCTCTGGCTGGCCGTTCTCGTCGGCGTCGCGTGGGCGATCTATCAGACTGTCACCAAAGAGAGTCCCGAGAGCGAGCCAGTGGAGTCAGAGACTTCAGTTTCAGATTGGGCCCCCTCACCACGCCTGCTGGCGGTCCTGTGGCTGATGCTCACACTTGTGTGGCTCACAGTCGGGGTGAACCCAATGTGGAGAGCACATGTCTCTGCAGTGGTACTGCCTGCCGCTCTGGTCCTGGCGCTGTACGCGCCACCCAAGAAATGGTTGGCAGTTGTTGCCCTAGCAAGCATCCCTTTGTTGGCAATTCAGTTGAGCGAACTCCTCCGACCGGGCCCCTACAGGGGTTCCGAGCATGATGTCGTCGAGGTCCTTCGCTCTCTTCCAGAGGGTGCTTGGGCCATCAGCGACGAACCAGGACTCGTCTGGAAGGCTGGTCTTCGGACAACCGACTTCTTCGTAGATCCATCTGTGCTTCGCATACAGACCGGGCGCTACGGCTTGGATGATGTTGTGAGCGCAGCAGCTCAGGACAAGGTCTGTGCTGTGGTTGTGCGATCGAAGGATCGATTTGGCTCGTTCCCAGATCTTGGGCAGCGACTCATATCGATGGGCTACGTCGTAGCGCAAACATCGAGCACTCGCTCGGGTGATGACCAGCGTGTCTACGTCAAAGCAGACTGTTCACCAACGGGTTGATCCGACTCGAATTCTCGTACCCCGTGCTGGCCCACAGCGTCGATGAACCGTGGCGAGTTCGCCCTAACCATCAGATGTACAAGCGACGCGTTGATCACTCCGAGCATCATCCCCGGTACCGCTATGCCCGAATCGTTGAGTGCGAAGCCCAGGAACATCGCGACACACAGGCCGATTACCGCTGCTCGCTCCTGTGGAATCTGGTCCGAGATGGTTCGGAGTCTGCCCGGAGCCCGCCAAAAGACGATGGCTATGGCCAAGAACACCAGTGGCAGCATCAGGGTCCAGACCGAACTCATCAAGACACTCAGGTTGGCATTCAACTTCCGGAGAATGACTGTTTCGAATGCTCCGAAGCCGTTGTCCATTGTGTTGGCGAATAGGCGTCCGAGGTGCGTTCGCGCAGTCGGAGGTCTCCGATAGTCGACATATGCGAGGGTCGTAACGAGCACGACTGATGTAATGGACAGCCAGATGACCGTCGATAGTTTGACCCTGACTTTGAGTAACAGCAGTGCCATAACACCCACCGTGGGAATCAAGGACAGTGCTCCTCCAACGTCTGCACCCCAGATCGGTACACCGTCCACCAAGATGATCCACACGAGTAGCGAGATCGCGATCCAGATGCCGCGACGACCAGGAATCCGGTATGCAATAAGAGCTGCGAGGATGATCGCTGCTGCTGTGAACATCGAATACGCAGGATTACCCATTCCATCGAAGCGCCCGGCGACTGTCGGTGTGTAACCGAAGACAGTGTTGAACTGAAGTACCCCACCGGTGATTATGTCCACGCTCAGGAACGCGATTATCAGAGCAAGCATCGTCATTAACGGGTCGACCAGGTATCTACGGGTTCCGAGATAACAGGCGATCGCTGCAATGGCGGACAACCCGAGCACGAATGACCAGTAGGCCAGGCCTCCCCAACGATGGAACGGGAAGGCCCCAGCAATGAACGTCGATGGAAGGAACGCCAGCACGCCCAAAGACGCGACCTGAACCGGTACCGAAAGGCGCGCTCCGGTAGCTGTCATTGCCCAGATGGCTCCGACCCACAACAGGACCTGGATGAGGACGAAGAACGTCGAAACCGCCCCGATCGTTGAATCGCGGAACACCGCTGCTTGGAATGCTTCATCGAGCATCTCAATTCTTTGGGGCAGGGTCCCGGAATCGGGCACCGATTCCATCAAGGTGCCTTCCATCGAGGTCGGGGTCTTCGCCCCGACCAGGGAGATGACGCTCGGAGCGATATCAACGGTCTGCACGAATCCTGCCCGTCTGGTGGAACCAGAAATGAGCAGTCCGGGTTCAACCCCGGGTGCCACGAGCCCTAGAGCCGTCAGACCATTTCCATAACCAGCGGCATATGGGGAGATGACCAGCACGGCGTCTTTGTCGAGGTCCACGTGCTCAAGGAGGCGTCCGAGCAACTCGTCTGAACGTTCGAGTGCGTCGCGTCGCTGCACCACCTGCCGGGTTGGTGTCGACAGCGGCTTTGCTTCCTCGCTACGAACCATGTCTGATGCTTCGACGAGCACGACTGAACGATCCTTGAAGAAACCCTCGAAAGCCGATTCAACGCGTCGCATATTGAACTGAGCACCAAACGGCGCTGAGCGGGAGGACTCAAGAAGACTCCGGCCCACCCGGCCTAGTTCCACGATTCCATCGGAATCTATGAGTCCCAATGACGCCTCACGTCGGAAATCCATGTCATCGAGGCCAGGACCCTGGTCCCCATTGGCGATGACGGCGCGACTGACTCCGGCTTCGTTGAGGGCATTTCCGAGCGCTCCGATCTCGGAGTCGAAGAGAAGACGACCGTTGACCGAGAGCATAGAAACGAGTCCGAAGTTGAAGACACTGCCTACGGGCGGCGTAACCCCGGTCCGACGGGCGAACTCCTGGGCGGCGGGGGTCCTACTGTCATCGGCATTGGCAGTCGAATCAGACGGAACGGTGCTCGGGTCGAGGGGATTCTCGGGCGGCGCCGAGATCACGTTCTCATCTGATTCGGTGTCGAGGGTTCCGTCCTCGAACGCTCCCGGTGGAACGGTCAGCGGATCTCCGTCCGCGCTGTCCTCTCGCGACGTCCCAGCCACGAATGCCAAGCCGGCCAAAGACGTTCCCAGGGATCTGGTACCGGCATTCAGTGTGGCGTAGCCGTCGCCCGGCTTGTTGGTTCTGTAGACACCACGGGTGGACAGGTCAGCCACCGCACCTTTGGCGAGTAACGCCTTCAAGTTCGGGAGATCATTTTGGCGGAGATCCTGGAAGGTCAGAGTCGGAACCGAATAGATCAGTACTCTCTGAGCGCGTCCTGGTTCTGAACTAGGACGAGCTGTGGATGCACCAGCTACGCCGACTCCGGTCATATCGCTCGAAAACACGACGGCAAACAACGCTATTAGCAGGGTCGATTTGGCTAACTGGCGGTTCATTGTCTGGGAGCTTTCATGCGTTTCAGTGGATATCGACCACAGCTGTTGGTGTGATTCTGATCATTTCGCTGCGCCTGATTCGTCGAGTCGATTGTCACCACGCCCCCTGACTGGAAGGCGTTTCGAGATCGCGACACCCATGGCTCGAGCGAGCCCAAGATAGATCACCAAGATGAGGGCGCCTAGGACGGTCACCGCTATGAACTGTTCGGCCTTGCCCGCTGGTTGCCATGCGTCGTAGATGAACCATGCGAGCACCGAACCCGTTGCTGTCGCAAGAATCGACCTGCCAGCGATAGAGGGCAACACCCAGGTTCCCAAGCGCGCCTTCAACAAGAACAACAGGACCAGTGAACCGACGAGGAAGGCGATGCTGTGCGCAATCCCGAGGAGGAACACCACAGTTGTGCCCTCGGTAAACACGGCTGCCAATGCCATTATCACGACTCCGACGACAGCGACGACTGCACCCGCGAGTGCTGCGGTTCGACTGTCGCCGAATACGTAGAACACACGGGCCAATAAGAAGAATGCCCCGTATGGAACTAGACCCAATGTCAGTGATGCGAGAGCTGCAGCCAAGAGTTCCACACCCGATGAGCGGTTCGCTGACCCGAAAGCCAATACCGACATGATCGGAATCGATAAGGCGACGCAGGCTCCAGTGATTGGAATCAATAGAACGCACATCGAGTCCATGGACCAGCGCACAGATGACTTGAAAGCCTCGGTATTGCCGGCGTTGTGTTCCTTGACAAGCTCCGGGAGGATGGTGGTGTGCAGAGGCTGAGACACGATGCCGTATGGTGCAAGGAAGAAGTACCAACCGACTTGGTATGCGACAACTCCTCCTTCAACGCCGCCCCCAGCGATGATTGCAGCGCCAAGTAATAGCGCAGCGAAGGCGTGCTGCAAGCTCGCCCAACCAGAAAGCTTGAGGACTTTTCCGAGCTGCTCATGGGTTCGGGAGAACCTGAGACGTAGTCGGAACCCACCTCGTAACAGCGACAGTGTGGGCAACGCTACAAATGCAACCACGCCAAGTGTTCCGCCGAGGCCGAGGAGGAGTTTCTCAGTAAGTGTCAGGTCAAGGCCAGGATCCTCACCCGCGACGATCCTGAAAGCGACCAAGAATCCAACCATCACAACGGTGTTACCGATTGGAGCCAAGGCCGGAACTACGAATGACCTTCGAGCGTTCAGAACGGCAGTCGAGATAGCGCCAAGCCCATAGAGAACGACTTGGGGAATGAAGAACCACAGTAGGAAGGTGGCCAGGGCCGCCTGAGCAGATGCGATTGCGGGGTCCTCAACAGCAGAAGTCAGGACCTTTGCCAGCCACGGTGCGGCAACAACACCGACGAGCGCAACAGCACCGAGGATCAGAGTCGCGAGGCCCAGTAGTTCGCTGGCCAGGAGTTCTGCTCCGTCTTCATCATCGAGGTCAAACAGACCGACGAAGCTCGGGACGAGAACTGCTGAAAGTGCTCCAGCAGCGAGGAGTTCGAACAGAACATTGGAAACCGAGTTGGAACTCTGGAATGTGTTACCAAGATACGTCGTGCCGAGAATCGCAGCGATAGCGAGTACCCGCACAGCACCGAAAGCGCGCGACAGTGCTGCTGCTGCACCCATGCCTGCAGCAGACCTGGCAACTCCTTTGGAACTCTCGGACGCTCCGGCCGCCGGATCCGGAGTCACGAACCGTCGTCTGGGGCTGGCGGAGCAGGAAGAAGCGACGCAGCGAGCGAACCCCGACCGAAGCGGCCGAACTGACCCTCGGCAGCGCGCTGTAGCGCCACAACTGTCGCGACACGTCCTGCTGGTTCCTCAATGGACTGAACCGTTGACAGGCTCTCAGAATCGATCTCGTCAAGAAGACTCTTCAGCACCGAGTCCTTGGCAGAAGACTCATCACCAACGGGATTCGCCTCTCCAATAAGAGTCGCCAACCCAACCCGCACCGCTTCTCTGCCCAGCGAGGAAATATCGGAATTGCGCGATTCCACATCCGACTCTGATCCGATAACCGCTATCACATTGAGAGGCCCTGAGACTTCGTCGGAGCTCCCCTGACCGATCGTCTGCAGTCGCAGAACAGAGTTCTCCGCCAGTTGCTTGAGTAGCGGCTGCTCCCACCAAGTTGAAGGGGCAAGAATCGTGGAAACAGGCACATCAGTCGTAGGCGGTGTGGCGTTCGGGTCCGGCTCAACAATTGTCGTTTCGCCAATAGAGGTGGTGGGCGCCGTCGTCGCAGTGGTGTCATCGGAGCTGGGCAGAATCGCACCCAGTTCGGTCAACACGCCATCCCATATGTAGCTCTCGACGTTCTCTCGAGTCAGAGTCTCCTTGGTCTTTCCGAAGGACTTCTCCACTCGGGCGATGAACTCACGGGAGTTCGGGTCCCAGGACTTGTCGACCCATAGGACTCCAGGCGTGGATGAACCTGCTTGTCGCACAGCCGCAACGACATCAGCAAGCTGGTCGGCGTTCACACCGCTCTGGGCGACGATCAGTGTTGCCGTCCCGGCCAGTCGTCCCTCTACCGCAAAGGGAATCGAAGCATCGGAGTACTTCTCGAGTGAAGAAATCTGATCGTTCTTCTGATCGATCAGATCCACCGTGGAGTCGAGGTTGGACTCGACGCGTTCCAAACGATCCTTCAGCGATGCCGATATCCGGCCATCGAGAGCTGATCCGAGCACGACTCCCACCGCTAGTGCCAAGAAGAAGGCAACCAATGAGACCAGATAAAAGCGAAATGTGACCATGTCAGGAGAATCGTCCCGTCAGCGAGTACCAGAGGTCTCTGAGGTCCACCCAGAGAGTTCTCAACAACAATTGGAGTGAATCGGACACGATTGCAACGACAAGGATCACGATGATCGCAGCAGCGATCAACATGAAGATGTCTCTGCGCCGCACACGTCCGGCATAAAGCTGGCTCACGCCCTTTGCGTCGATCAGCATTGGTCCGAGTCTCAGCCTGGTGAGGAACGTAGAGGACATTCCCGCTCGACCCTTGTCGAGGAACTCGACCATCGTGGCGTGAGTTCCGACAGCAACAATCAGTTCTGCACGGTGTTCGTACATCAGCATCATTGCGGCGTCCTCGCTGGTCCCCTCGATCACGAACTCCTGATATGGAAGACCGTGTTCTACGAGTTCTTCCCTCCCAGGAGCTCGCCCATCAGGGTGAACGTGGTGAACCAGATCCGCTCCGCAGTTCCATGCACGTTCGGACAACGAGTCGAAGTCGCCGATGATGACATCCGGCGTGAACTTCATGTCGAGGAGTGCGTCGGCTCCGCCGTCGACCCCGACGAGCACAGGATGAAACTCGACTATGTATGGCCGGAGGGCTTTGAGATCCTCTTTGTAGTCGTGGCCTCTGACGACAATTAGAGCATGGCGACCCTTTACGCGAGCCTTCAGATCAGGCACGACGAGGGGCAGGAACAGGAGCTTTGCCTCTTTTTCGATGTATTCGAGGGTGTTGACCGCGAATCGCTCTAGCTCGTCTCCAATAGAGTCCCTAGCTGCCTCCATCATTTGCTCGATGTCATCTGCGCTGAGAACGTTTGCCGTCACCAGCGTCTTTCCGTTGAGGATTACAGCGCCGTCGACAACTGAGATGGTGTCACCTTCGGTGATCTGTTCCATCACGTCCTTGCCGATGTTGTCGACGAGTGGGACGCCGGCCTCAACGATGCATCTAGGTCCCATATTCGGGTATCTGCCCGATATCGAGACATCAGCGTTCAGGACCGCTGCTGGTTTCGCTGCGGCCAACCCCTCGCCTGCCACACGATCGATATCGCGATGGTTGATGACGGCGATCTGGCCCGGTTCCAAACGTTTGACCAAATCCTTGGTCCGACGGTCGACCCTGGCGACTCCGGTTACGTTCAATCCACCAGCGCCCGCGGATGACACTTTGCTGGTCAGCGACTCTGTGGCCGCTGTGTCACTCATGATCGCGGGCCTCCCAGATGATCAACACGGAACCAGCAGAAATTCTCGGCTTTGTGGACATGGCGCGTTAGTGGACATATCGCCGGCAGCGAGACTAGTTGACGCGGGCCAGACTCCACCCGCTCTGCCTGAGAGCCCGTGTATGCAAAAGTCACTCAAACCGTGGCCTGCCGAGGTCATCCAGCATGCGTAACGGCGGAACGGATCTGATCACCTTGGTGAACGAAACCCGTTCGCTAATCAGATTCATGATCAGCAACAACACCAGGACACCGATTCTGACCCCGAGACTCTGGGTGAAAACGACGGCTAGACCGATCGCTGCCCCCAACGGATTCGCGCCGGCGTCACCGAGCATCAACTCTTCGTTCAGTTCCGCTCTGAGCAACCCCCACGCTGCTCCGAGCATTGTGAAGGCTCCTGCTAATCCGGGGAGCAATCGTGGTCCGTGGGATAGGTACGGGACCGCCGTAGCGACGGTGAGCACTCCCAGTGCGAGAGTCGAAACCTTGGTGACACGACCTGGTGCTCGATCGAAGAGGTTGGCAAGATTCGCAGCCAACGCGACGATCGCACCGTGGAGTAGCAGTTTCAGCACTGACCCATCGGCTGTGGGTTGGACCACGACGATGGCGACAGCAGGACCAGCGAGCATCTTCAGTGACCCAGCAGTGAGTCGACCCTTCATGAGCGCTTTGACGTGCCCTCTGTAGCCCGATGACCCTTCGTCGACAGCCAAGTCGTCCAACAGTCCGAGCATGCCGAATCCTGCTGCCAGGAGAGATGTTGAAACCAGCGGAGCCAGTCCCGGCCAGTACCTTCCCAGACCCATTGCTTCTATCAAGGCGATCAGCGCGGCGGCGAAGAACACTGCTGCTGTGACGACCAAGCCGGCAGATGTTGCAACCGGAGCGCCTCGATAGTTCACACGTTGGAACGCGGGGCGACTGAACATGTCGCTCAGCCCCTTCCAGAGCACCCATGCGGCGATCAACCCGAAGATGAATCCGCTCGTAGATGAGGTCATGACGCGCGGGGCCGTCTCTCTGCAACTGCGCGGTCCAAGAGTTCTTCAGCGTGGATTCGTGCGCTGTCGCTGTCCGGGCTACCCGAGATCATTCGCGATATTTCTACAACGCGGTCGGGGCGATCGAGAGGAACCGCAGTTGTTTCTGCAGCACCTGACTCGATCGACTTCGAGATCAACACCTGATGATCCGCATATGCCGCAACCTGGGGCAGGTGTGTCACGACCAGAACCTGTTGGCCTCGTGATAATTGCGCCAGCAACCTGCCGACCTCAACTGCAGTTTCGCCACCTATGCCAGCATCAATTTCGTCGAACACAGTCGTGGGGGGAGAGTGTGTGAGAACCAGCCGCAATGCAAGCATCACTCGGCTCAGTTCACCACCGGATGCGACCTTCGCCAAGGGCCCTGGTGACACGCCCGGGTTGGTCGAAATCAAAAACTCGACTTCTGCTCCATCTGCCAGAGACTCCGAACTGTCCGCCACTCGTATCTCCACGTGTGCGGCTGACATGGCTAGATCCTGCAATCTGGCTTCGATGCTCACCGCGAGCTTCGTCGCTGATCCGCGACGCAGTGCGCCGACTCGTTCGGCCTCCCGGCGATAAGCCGTGTCAGCAGCATCGAACTTCTGTTGGAGTTCGGCTAGTCGAGCATCGTGTGACCTGAGTTCATCGACTCTGCGGCGGGTCTCATCAGCGAAATCGAGGATCATCCCTTCGGTTTCGCCGTACTTCCTGCGCAATTCCGCGATCAGCGCCCTGCGTTCCTGCAGGATCGCCAAACGTTGCGGGTCGGGTTCGATCGACTCCCCGATTCGTCGGATCTCATTGGTGCAGTCGCTCAACTCGGCACGTAATCCGACCAGACGTTCCAGGACACTCCCATATGGCGAACGATCCTTGAGTGCGTCCATTGCGCCGGACAGTTGATCCATGGCCGCGCCGTCAGAGCCGAGTTGGGCCCCGGCGTTCTCGGCTGCTTCTACGTGACCGAGCGCATCCCCGAGAGTCTCCTCTTCCGATGCCAGATCGGCGTCCTCCCCGATGCGCAACTGGGCTGCATCGATTTCCTCGACTTGGAACTCGAGCAGGCTCAGTTCTCGGACACGGCTCCGTTCATCGCCACCACTGGCATCTATCTCGGAGCGCAGCGAACGGAGCTCCGATTTCAGTCGGACCAATTCAGTCGTGTCGATGCCAGCGAACTCGTCAAGCGCGTCGCGGTGGGCTCGTGCCGAGAACAGTTGTTGTTGGGCATGTTGGCCATGCATCTCCAACAGATCGTCGGCCACCTCGGCCAAAGTTGCCGCGGTCGCCAGTTCACCGTTCAAATACGCCTTGGATCGACCAGACACTGGGACCACACGTCGCAACACGAACTCGTCATCACCGTCGACAAATAGCGCCTCCACCACAGCCTCTTCGGAGCCGACGCGCACCCGAGACGGATCGGCCTTTTGCCCGCTCAGTAGGTTGAGCGCCTCGACGAGCATGGTCTTGCCAGCCCCGGTCTCTCCCGTCAACGCAACGAGTCCATCGCCAAAGGGAATCCGGGCTGATTCGATTACTCCCAGGTTCTTGACAGCCAATTCCACCAGCATGGTTACCCAAGCGTAGATGAACTTCGCTCGACGATCCCTGACCGGCTACGGGTTTCACTGGGGTATCGATCCCCCGTCAGCTATCGAACAAGACACCCATTGGTCAGGTTTTGGACGGGTTCGGTCTCGTGACAATCAGCGGGTCGACAGTCCGAACTTCGAACGGAGAACGGAGTGGAAATCGGACCCACCCAGCGTGACGAGTCGAGCAGGTTGAGGGCTCATGGTGCACACCACCCGGTCACCGGGCACGAGGGTCTCACCCTGTTGGCCATCCACGAGCACCGCAGCATCACGATCACTTGCAACCGTGACGGTCACCTCGCAATCGGGCTGCAGAACGATCGAGCGGTCGAAGAGCATGTGCGCAGCAACAGGCGTCATCAAGATGGCTCGGTGCCGGGGATCGATGATCGGCCCACGGACAGAGAATGCATATGCGGTAGATCCAGTTGCGGTAGCGAGAATGAGACCATCGCAGACATACGAGGTGAACGGTCGACCATCCAATTCGATGTCGAGGCGCACGGTTCTGCCGACCATCGACTTCTCGATCACCACCTCGTTGAGTGCGTCATAGGTCTTGGACCGCTTTCCGGCCCGCTTCACTACGGCGCGCACACGGTGACGGTCTTCGATTGTGTAGGACCCGGCGAGGAATCTCTTCAGCGCGACAGTCACGCCAGAGGGTTCGACCTGGGTCAAATATCCGAGTTGCCCCAGGTTCACACCCATCACTGGAACATCATCGCGGGCTGCCAACTCGACTGATCGCAGCATCGTGCCGTCACCACCAAGGCTGAGCAACAGGTCCAATCCCGCAGTTACCTTGTCGTCATCAACGGCCAGATCCGGGTAGCCCAATAGCGCGGCTTCTTGTGAACCAAGGTGGATCTCGTGGTCGCGTTTGCGCAGCCAGTCAATCACACTCCGCCCGAGTTCGATGCCTTTGCCGGGGTGCACAACCAGTCCGAATGTCGCCATCAGGTTGTGTCTCCTCGACCAATAGTTGTCCGGACCGATTGGATCATCTTGTCAATCATTGCTGAGAGCGTTGTCGTTGGCGACTGGCCCGTTGCGTGCCCGCTGCCGTCAGTGTCACTTCGCATGTGAAGGAAGAACTCGACATTTCCGTCGGCGCCACGTAATGGCGACACACACATGCCTACTGTCTCGGCTCCATTGGCGAGACCGGATCGCACGATGCTCTCCACGGCCGAGCGCCATTGTTCGGGGTCCGAAATCACCCCTCCATTGTGGCCCGTTTCCTGACGTTCTGCCTCGAACTGGGGCTTGACGAGCAACACGAGTTGGCCGCCGGGGACGGTACAGGCCACCAGATTCGTCATTACGACAGACAGCGAGATGAACGACAGGTCGGCCACCACGGTGTCGAATTGGCCCAATTCCTGGGGGCCGACGAGGCGTATGTTCGTGCGATCTCTGATCGTCACCCGTGGGTCACGACGCAATCTCTCGTGGAGCTGTCCCCTACCAACATCGACTGCGAGGACCTCGTTTGCTCCCCGTTGTAACACCGCTTCGGTGAATCCTCCCGTGGATGCTCCCGCGTCAAGGACTCGATGTCCCTTCACGGTCACACCGAGTTCTTCGAGCGCCCCTTCGAGCTTCTCACCGCCTCTGCCGACGAACCTGGATGATTCCTTCGCATAGCTGATCGATTCGTCGGATCCGACTTGCCGAGCAGGGTTGGTTGCTGGTGCCCCGTTGACCAGAATCCGGTTCGCGTCGATCATCCGACGGGCTGCCGCATTGTCAGCCGCTAAACCGCGTCTGACGATCTCAGAATCGAGGCGTCGTCTCATTCCACAGTCATCGTCGACAAGGATCGAAGCACCTCATCTACGACACAGGCCAAGTCACGGGCGACCAGATCCGGAGCGGGATTCGTTGGCACCTCATCAGGTGGGGTTCCGCCAGAGAGGACCAACGCGAACCTGGCTCCGAGACGGCGAGCGAACTCTCCGTCGGTGTCATCCCGGTCGCCGACGACGAAGTCAACCGGGCCGTACCGCTCGAGCACGAGATCAGCCGCAGGCTGGTTAGGCTTTCCAGCGAATGCCGGCTTCACCCCAGATGTCACCTCGACAGCCGCCACTAGTGCGCCGGCACCCGGCAGCAGTCGAGGTCCCGCGACTCCCATCTGAGGATACGTTGGGTCGCTGTTGGTGGCGATGAACTCCGCTCCAGCACGTACTGCGTCGGCGATCAGCCCGGTCCGGGAGCGGTTCCAGTCTGAACACGCGCCGACAATCACAACATCCGTTTGTGGCACCGGTCCATCGGGGTCGACAGATGCCACATCAATGGCATCGATCCCAGCTGAGGTGAGTACTTCGCTCAAAGTAGGCTCGCCGAGAACGAATGCGCGGCGACCGGGCCCACACAAGTGAGCGGCAGCCTCCGCAGAAGTTATGACGAGTGGTTGAACCACTCCCATTTCGGCCAAGCGACGTTGCTTGATCGCCGGCGACTCGGCGTGATTGGTGACGAAGATGACCTCGTGACCCGCCACGCGCAGTCGCTCAACTGCCTCAACTGACCCTTCGATCGGGGCCTGACCTCGCCAGACCACCCCGTCGAGGTCGATAACCCACCTGGTAACCAGCGGGGACTCGCCAGCTGGCTCCAGGTGTCGGCTATCTGAGGGGATATCAGGCAATCGTGATCTCGGGATCGAGATAGACGTCCTGAATCGCGTTGAGCAACTCGATGCCTTCGGCGGTAGGACGTTGGAACGCCTTACGACCAGAAATGAGTCCGGTTCCGCCGCCGCGCTTGTTGATCACCGCGGTGCGGACTGCTTCGGCGAGATCGCTCTGTCCTTTGGACTCTCCACCGCTATTGATGAGGCCGATCCTGCCCATGAAACCGTTGGCAACCTGATAGCGACAGAGGTCGATCGGGTTGTCGGTGGTCAGTTCTTCGTAGACCAGCTTGGAGGTCTTACCGAAGTTCGAAAGAGCGTTGTATCCACCGTTCTTGGTGGGAAGCTTCTGCTTGAGGATGTCAGCCTGAATCGTCGCGCCCAAGTGGTTGGCCTGCGACGCGATGTCAGCGGCATCGTGGTAGTCGACACCGTCGACCTTGAAGTCGCTGTTGCGCAGGTAGCACCACAACAC
>JAGQSZ010000005.1 GCA_020439285.1 Microthrixaceae bacterium | reverse complement strand
CACCTTTTGGTTGACCGGGCCCTCTGATATTCAGAGCAATCAGTTTTCAGGGTGTTCGCCCCGGATCAGTCGCCGAATGAGGTCGCCTGCTGCTTGGAGAAGATCACGCTTCCGATGACGATGAGCAGTGCGACTCCTGCGATCACATAACGCACAGCGTTGCCCGACCCGTCCTCGGTGAGTCCTTCCATCGAGATGATGGCAGGGAGGATCAACAGAGCAACCAGGTTCATCACCTTGATCAGCGGGTTGATCGCCGGGCCGGCGGTGTCCTTGAAGGGGTCACCAACTGTGTCGCCAATGACGACCGCCTTGTGGACCTCAGATCCCTTGCCACCGAGGTTGCCCTCTTCGATGTACTTCTTGCCGTTGTCCCAGGCGCCGCCAGAGTTTGACAAGAAGTTGGCCATGAGAGCGCCGACGACGATGGTTGCTGCGAGATAGCCACCCAAGGCATAAGCACCGAGACCGAAGCCAACAACGACTGGCATGAGTACTGCGAGAAGCGCTGGAGTTGTGAGCTCCCGCAAGGCTGCTGAGGTGCAGATGTCGATGACTGGGCCGTAGTCGGGCTTTTCGGTGTAGTCCATGATGCCCGGCTTGCGGCGGAACTGATCACGAACCTCTTGCACGACGATTCCGGCGGTGCGGCCCACAGCGAGAATCGCGAGTGATGAGAACAGGAACACGACTGCTCCACCGAGAATCGCCCCGGCGAAGGTCTTGGGATCAGCGATGTTGATCGCGATCAGGTTGAAAGCCTCTTCGATTCCATGACTCGCGTCCCCTACCGACTGTGCGATGGTCTCACGGAATGACGCGAACAGGGCAACGGCGGCGATGACCGCCGAACCGATGGCGAATCCCTTGGTGACGGCCTTGGTGGTGTTGCCAACGGTGTCGAGACCATCGAGGATCGTCTCGGTTTCGCCCTGGAACTCACCAGCCATCTCGGCGATGCCCTGGGCGTTGTCAGCGATCGGACCGAAGGTGTCCTCCGCCACGACGATCGCTGTGGTGGAAAGCATTCCGATACCGGTCAGTGCCACGAGGTAGAAGCTGAACAGTGAGACGCCGCCGCCAAGTGCCAGGGCGACCATGATCGCGACCGCTATGGCCACAACAGCCCATACCGCTGATTCCATGCCGCTGGAGATACCAGAGAGAACCACTGTCGCAGGGCCCGTCTTGCCGGCTTCTGCAATGTCCTTGACAGGCTTGAACGAGCTCGAGGTGAAGTACTGGGTGACTCGGCTAGCAACCTGTCCGAGGACAACACCTGCGACTATCGCTGCGAAGAGCCGCAGACTCATGTTGTCGATCTGAGCCCCTTCGGGATTGCCGACATATCCAAATGCGAGCGCTGCCGCACCAACCAGAGCGATCACCGAAGCGATGTTGAGACCCCTGTTGATCGGCTTGAGAGCATCAGTCTCGCCGGGCTTTGCCTTGACCAGGAAGATCGCGATGATCGATGCGACCAGGCCGACAGCCATCATGGCCAACGGGAAGATGAGTCCCTTGGCAGCTGCTGATCCTTCGAGGCCGATGGCACCAAATGCGGTCACGCCCAGGATGATGTTGGCAACAAGCACGACGCCGAACGATTCGAAGAGGTCAGATGCCATGCCTGCGCAGTCGCCCACGTTGTCACCCACGTTGTCAGCGATGGTGGCAGGGTTACGAGGGTCGTCCTCGGGAATGCCGGCCTCGACCTTTCCTACAAGGTCGGCTCCCACGTCAGCAGCCTTGGTGAAGATGCCGCCGCCAACACGAAGGAACAGAGCGAGCAACGAACCACCGAATCCGAATCCAACCAAGATCGATGACGCTGTGTTCTGGAAGATCATGACGATTCCAGTGGCACCCAACAGGCCAAGCCCGGCAGTGAACAAGCCAATGGTTCCGCCGGAACGGAACGCGACCTGGAGAGCAGCATCCATACTCCCGGTGCGTGCAGCCGCAGCGGTACGGATGTTTGCCCTGGTCGCAAGCCACATTCCCAGGAAGCCGATGAATCCTGAAGCCAGAGCTCCGGTCAAGAAGGCCAAGGTACGGAACAGACCCGACTGAATCCGGTCAAGGCCAGCTGAACCGTCAGAGCTAAGAACTTCGGTCGAAGTTGCGAACACCACTACCGCCAGAGGAACGACGATGATGGCGATGGTGCGGAACTGGCGCTTGATGTAGGCCATGGCACCCTCTTGGACCGCTTCGGCGATCTCCCCCATCTTCTCGGTGCCGGTGTCCTTGGACAGGACGCTCTTCATCATGATCCAGCCGATCACGAGTGCAACCACGGCAACTACGGCCGAGAATCCCAGGAGCGCCCACTCCTGCGAGCTGAACTCGAAGGCTTGATACGAGCCCTCAGCTTTGACCGCAAGCACGTTCGTGAACGCGGGCAGATTCGACATTGACTACCTCCAGGAGTCGCAGATCACGGCAGCGAGCCGTTCCGCCTCACTTGCAGCGGGCAGAAGTTCCCCGAAAGTTGACTTGATAGCGGCACCCCGCGTCAATCTGACAGCAATACAACCCCGTATTTGAGGCGTATTTGGTGGATCAGACGTCGACGCTTTCAGTGCTCTCGCGTCGAGCGCGGACTACCTCGATCACGATCGGGATCAGCGACACAGCTATCACCGCGAAGATTGCGATCTCGAAGTTCTCCTTGACGAAAGGCACGCTACCGAGGAAATAACCGAGGCTCGTCACCCCGACGCCCCACAACAGGCCGCCAACGACGTTGTATCTGACGAAGGTCGGATAGTCCATGTGTGCAACGCCGGCGACAATCGGACAAAAGGTACGGACGATCGGCACGAACCGAGCCAGGATCAGTGCCTTAGGGCCGTGCTTGTCGAAGAACTCCTGGGCCTTGTCGACGTGAGCCTGTTTGAAGATCCGAGAATCTTCGCGCTTGAACAGGGACGGACCTACCTTTCGACCGAATATGTACCCAACCTGATCACCGGCCACCGCTGCGATGAACACTCCCACCAGCAGCACCCAGATGTTGAGCTGTACCCCATCGCCAAATGCGCCAGCAGCAAACATGCCCGCAGTGAACAGAAGCGAGTCACCAGGTAGGAAGAATCCGATCAACAGGCCCGACTCGGCGAAGATGATGGCAAAGATGAATAGGTAACCGCCGCGAGTGATCAGCTTCTCAGGATCGATGAAGTCGAGCAGCGCCAACATTGAGGTTCGCACGGGTCGAACCTAGCGCACGGCTCCGTGACCAACAGCTTTGTGATCCGAGGCCTTCACAGAATCACAAGTACTCGAGCTCAAAGTGCGGCGACTGGACAATCGAGCAGCAGACAAAGGACTTCAGAGCGAGACAGACTGATCATCCACCGGGTTTGGCGGTCGTCGAAGTCGAGCCACCCGCTGACGGAGAAGTCGTGGTCGTTGTCGATCCAGTGTTCGAAGAGAGCGCTGCACGAGCCGAATCCATCAACTCACGGGCCTCATCTATGAGCTTTGCATACCCTGTGAGGTCAGATGCTGCGAGAGCTCGATCCGCTGCGCTGAACTTCGCATCCGCTCGGGTAAGCAGGTCCTCGACGCTCCCCGTTGACGGACCTGTTTGGTCCTCAGGAACGGTCGCCGAGGGAGACTCGGTGTCCGTCTCACCCGACCCGGGTTCTTCCTCAGCTTCGGGCTGCTCGTCGGGGTTGACCGCTCCGTCAGGATTGGCATCTCGAAGGTCGGCGAGCGCCGATTCGATGGTGTCGCCGAATCCGACGGAGTCACCCGAGAGCATGACGATCTTGCGCAGCGTGAACCGAGAACTACCCTCCTGCGCCACATAGATCGGGCGCATGTACATGAGAGCGTCTCCCATAGGCAGGATGAGAATGTTGCCGTACTGGATTCTGGATCCCTGCTGGCCCGTAAGGGTCTGGAACTGCGTGACAGGAACGTAAGTAGCCATCTTCCTGTTGGCTTGGACCGGGCCGTCAACAGAGTTGTTGCGAACCGTGCTGCCAGAGCGCTTAGTGACCATGGTTATCTGTTCGAGCTCGCCGTAATGCTCAGGGTCCATCCTTGCGATCATCACCGAGGTCAGGTTTCTTCCCACACCATCACCGGAACTGAGAACAAACGGGCGCGTCAGGACGAACTGCGATTCGCCCGCTGAGCCGATCTTGAGCTCTTGGTAGTAGGGCTCGATCGCATCAGCAGCTGAACTCGATGATGCGCCACCGGCGTTCGCTGAATCCTCGGTCTGGGCCGTTCCTGCACCCGTGCTCGAGGGTTGTGGGGCCACTACCCAACGGTCACTGTTGTTGAAGAACGTGGATGGATCCGACTGGTGGTAGTTGCCCCATGCTTTGGTCTGAACCTTGAACAGGAATTCCGGATAGCGGAAATGGGCAATCAACTCACTTGGAATCTGGTCTTTGAACAGACCTGGGAAGGCTCTCGCATAGGCCCGAATGATCGGGTCTTCAGCTCCGCCGAGGGTGTCGGCAAGATACAGATCAACAGTTCCGTCATATGCATCCACCACGGCTTTGGCCGAGTTGCGGATGTAGTTGAAAGACCCCGAAACTCCAGGGGCTACATCTGCTGCATCCATTGACTGGGCATATGGATATGAATCCGAGGTCGTGTACAGGTCGACGATGTACTTGACGCGGCCGTCAATGAGAACAGGATACGGATCCGGGTCAGGCTTCAGGAACGGGGCGATCTTCTGCACTCGTTCAATTACGTCTCGAACGTAGATGACTTGTGAGTCGTCGGTGATGTTGCCCGAGATGAGGGGTTCGATATCACCAAAGCGCAACGAGAACGCTGCCCGTTTGATCATCGAACCCAACCGGACGCCGCCGGTGCCCTCGTAGGTGGTCGTCAGATCATCGGAACTGAGTTCCTTCATCTTCGTTCCAACGATCGAGTATCCGGTCATCGATTCACCGACGTAGATCTCTGGCCGGTCGAGTTTGGGTAGTTCGTTCACTTGGGAAGGAATGCCAGAAACCAAGAAGCGCGGCTCCCCTCGGCTGTTGACGCTGTTGGCCGGTGCAACTGCCGCCGCGTAGCCGTGGGTAAACACCAAATGGGTCTTCTCCCAAGTCGGTCGGCTTATACCGGTGAGATTCAACTCTCTGGCCGATACAACGACGGGGGTACGTTCACCATCGACTTGGTATCTGTCTACATCCACGTCCGTGAACCTGTAGTACTCACGGGCGACTTGGAGATCCTGAATCGTGGGTTTGACCACAGTGGGGTCCAAGAGTCTGGCATTGTCGAGGTTCTCTTGCCCCTTGGTCAGGTTCTCGTCGGACAGGCCTGGTTTGTAGGCAAAGGGCACGCTCTTCACGTCAGACAGGCCGAGCGCTTGACGGGTCGCTGTGATGTTGCGCTGAACGAATGGACGTTCCTTGGACAGTTCTGCTGGTGAAACGCTGAACTGCTGCACGAACGCCGGATAGATGCCACCTGTTACGACCGCTAGCAGCGCCCAGAGACCAACCGTGATCGCGGGGATCGACCAGCCTTGACGACGAATGTTGACCAGGAGCACCAGACCCGCAAAAACAGAAATGAGAATCATCAACTGAATCGCTGGGAGTGACGCGTGAATGTCGGTGTAGCCGGCTCCATCAATCCCGCCGCCCTTGGACAACACGAGCCGTGACCGTTCCAAGTAATAGTCCGCTCCCTTGGCGAATGCGGCTAGGGCAAGGAGAACAGAAATATGTGCCTTCGCGTTGACCGAAACTCGCTGGCTGGGCACCCCGAGCCTGATCGCTCCGTTCAGGTAGTGAACGATCGTGACGATGAGGATCGTCAGCAACAAGAACCCGATGAGCCAGTCGACCGCGGCGCTCAACATCGGCAACCGGAAAATGAAGAACCCGATGTCCCTGCCAAAATGCTGGTCCTTGACGCCGAAGTCGCCGCTGTTCCAGAACAGAACCCAGTTCTGCCACTGAGCCACCGCGCTCATCGCCGGTACAGATGCGATGACCGCTGACAACACCAGCCATACGAGTCTGCGACGACCGCTAATCAACTCGCGATATCTAGTCAGCACCTCGTCGTCATAGGCGAACCCTGCTGGGAATCGTGGAGCGATCTTGTCAGCGATCAACAAGTTGACGAACACGAGAATGAAAAGGGTCGCTCCGGTCAACAACACGATCGCGACCTTGGACATCAACAGGCCGCGCCAGACAGACCCGAGTTCAAGGTTCTCGAACCAGAGATAGTCGGTCCAGAAGGTGGCAATGGACCGCATAGACAGTGCCAGCCCAATGAGAACCAGCGCTCCTAGAGCAAGGATGATCCTTCTGGTATTACCTGTTCCAAGCGATGGCCTACCTCGTAGGAATCTGCGTCGGGGCGCGCTCGGCATGTCCTGAGGTACTCGCACCGGGCAAATCTAGTTATATGCGGGAACAAGAATGCATCGGCAACCTGAATGTGCCGGTGGTGCGAAGTCCCCGGTCGGGAAAGCCTCATCGCTGAGAACCGCTCCTGCAAGGGCGTTGTCCTCACCATCTGCGCACGGAAGGCCGCCGTTGTCGACCACCCATCGCCATGGAGCTCCAGGCCCTGCAGCGGTTCGCTCCCCGTGGGAGAACCCGGCGATCGTCAAATCACTCGCGATCGCTGACAGAGCGCTTTGACGCCAGTCGCGGTAAACGGCCTTGATGCTCTGAGTGAGATCCTCGATATCGACCCCGGACTCATCTGCTTGGTCCATCGCTCTCTCCAGATGAGCGCGGTGCACGGCGATGAACTCGCTGAGGATACCGTCGAGTCGACTCTTGGCGTCTGATGGGGACTCGAAGAGCGGAGATGCAGAGGCACCTCCCACCTTGCCCCAGAAGGTGTAGCCAGCTTCGATCGCAGCCGAGAAATCATCGAGTACTCCGGAGCTGAAGTTCTCTAGCATCGTCTCGCTCGAAGGCACCACCACGTCTATCTCTGGGCGGCCCCGCTTATGGCGTCGAAGCTGGTCGAGCACCTCGTTTTGTTCATCTGAAGCCAGCCGTCGCAGTGAACGCAGCATCTGTCGTTCAACCGGAACCAACAGGTCATCCCGGGAGTCGAGCAACAGGGCAACCTGAGACATCTCGTCGAGTTCAGCAGCGATCTCGGGATCTTCCTCCTCACCATCGACATCATCGACGTTTTCGCTCAGATCAATGACCTGGGCCTCACTACCAGCGAGTTCCTGATCCGTATCGTCGAGCTCATCGTCATCGATTTCATCAGACTCCCCAGTGTCATCTAATCCCTGCGCCCGGATCTTCGCGAACAGATCATGGACTGTGGCTCCAGATCCATCATCGCCACTCGTAGCGGACACATCGGGGGCACTCGCTTCGTCAGCTGCTGCAGGCTCCGCCTCGGCTGGTTCGCTGTCAGCAACTTGAGCTTCAATCGCCTCGGGCTCGTCTTTGGTGACCGCGTCTGGGGCCGCTTCCTCTGCTACTGCAGCCACAGCAACGTCAACGGCATCTCCATCATCTGCGCTCTCATCAGCCTCGTCGGCATTCGCCACCTGAACATCGATCGATTCAAGCTCAGTTGATACCGCCTCATCGTCGACGTTGCCGCTGTGGCCAGCATCGGAGTCAGAGTCAGGCTCGTCGGTCGACTTGGAAGCAACCGGAACAGCCAGAAGGTCGCCGGTTTCAATACTGGGTTCGGTCAGATCCAAACCAGAGAGGAACTCCTCGGAGTCATCAGTCAGCGACAATACGGCGTCACTCACAGAATCCCTTGCAGCATCCTCGGCCTCACCGAGGTCAGCTATGACCGATTCCAAATTCGCGCCAGCTTGTCGCATGACCTCTATGACACGATCACGTCCGACAATGGCTCCCTCTATCTGACGCCTGGCAGCACGTCTACGTTCAGCCAGATCGGCCAAGATGCGATCGCGGACGGCCTTGGCCTCAGCGACCATGTCACGGCCCTCGACCCTGGCCTGCTCTGTGACCTTCTGGGCATGTTCTTCGGCTTCGGTCGTGCGTTCGCTCAGGACACGCGCCCCAGCCTCAACTAGTTCATCATGACGTTGCTGGGCGTCGTTCACCAGGTCGTCATGGAGCTGCTGGGCTTCGTCGAGCTTCGTTGCGTATTCGCGAGTCGCTTGCTCGTGGAGCGATTCCGCCTCGGCACGCAGCGTCTCAGCCTCAGCTTTGAGAGCGTTCGCACTCGCCGTGGCGGTGTCTTCCGACTCCCTTATCACCCGCGCTGCATGCTCCTCGGCCTTGGAGCGGATCTCGGCTGCTGCCTCCCTTGCCGCGCTTATGACTCGAGCGGTCTCCTCACCAAGGACTGATGCGATTCTGCCCTCGTCGAGCTTTCTGGCTTCGATCAGTTCTGCTTCGAGTTCTTCTATGCGATGCACCAACGCCTTGTCGCGCAAACTCCATGTCCGCAATGCATCAGCAGCCTTGCCCAAAGATTGATTGACCTCAATCGGTTCAAATCCCCTGCGCGACCGGGTGAAGTTCCCGCTGGCCAAAGAAGCTGGATCGAGATCTGGCGGTTCAGGAAGCGAGTCGACCATGTCCAGATGCTACGGTCCCGCAACGTCCAGGTGGCGGAAGGTCGGACAGCAATTACAGCCGGCGGTCAGGGCCTGTGTACTCCATCAGGAGCGAGCACCTTCACAGCCTCATCGACGGTTCCGACCGCATAGGTCTTCATGTCGTCGCCTGCGATTCGCTCGATCGCGCGCTTGTCGGCGTCGGGTGTCGCTTTGGGATACAGAAACACTTTGATTCCCGCCCGCTTGACCGCTGCGACCTTCTGAGGCGTGCCGCCGACGGCTCCAACGCTGCCATCGGCATGAATCTCGCCCGTAACGGCCACCCGCTTGCCATCAGTGAGGGACTCAGGGGTCAGACGATCAATAATCGCTAGGGTCCACGCCAAACCTGCGGAAGGACCAGTCACGTCACCAGAGTCAACAGCCACTTTGATGTCGGAATTCACTGACAGTGCATAGGGCTCGACGTATATACCCAGAACTGGACGATCGGGATCCTTGGGGTCTGCTCCCAATGCCAACTCCAGGCGCCGACGCTTTGGCTTCGCTTGAGCTGACGATCCTGATGCAGCGGCGTTTTCAGACCTTCGTTCCACAACCAGACCAACCGTGTCGCCCGGTCTGCGGTCCTCAAGAGCAGGTCCAATATCATCTGGCATCTTGACTGGATCGTCATCTACCTCGACGAGCACGTCGCCGGCTTCGAGCACTCCTTTTGATGGACTCGATTTGACCAATCCCGCGACCAGCGCGCCCTCACCGGAAAACTCTGCGGGCAATCCGAGATACGTGAGGGCCACCTTCTCAGCAACGATCTTGGAGGTGTCCATGAGAACCACGTTCTCGCGTCGGGACTCGTCTTCGTCGCCCTCGGGATACATCTCCTCTTTGCTCCGAACCTCGACAGAGTCATCGAGCCAGGACCTGATCATCAACGCGGGTGTCGCACGGTTTATGAACACCGTGACGAACAAGACCCTGCCATCTGTGTCGAAACTCCTGGCCCCCTCGATCTCGACCCGTTGCTCCGCGGGCGTTACCGACCCAGGTTGAATGACAAAGTAGGGAAGCTGAATCAGGAACAGCGCAGCAATGATCGCCGCGCCAACCACGAGCCCACCGGCGGCCGACCACCACAACCTGCGTCGACGGGCTCGACTCTGTGGCTGAGGTTCTGGTTGATCGGTGTCCACAGGGGAATCAACCTCTGTCTCCAGATCAGGCTCATTGATGGGTACGCTGTGCTCGGTCATGACTGCTCTATTAATCGGACTACTCGTTGTAACAGCTGGCGCCGCTGGCACTTGGCTGACCCTGTTCCGGTTAGATCCTGCCCGACAAAGCGTTGCTGTTGACAGTCGCCCCCTCCAACGGGCTCAGGAATCATCGCCGGTCCCGTCACGTTTCGAGGCGTCGTCCGATGTACGCGTAGGGCTTGGCCGAAGGATTCGCTCCACCGTGATCCTGTTGGCCATCGTGTTGAGCGTCGCTGCATGCATCGGCGCCGTTATCAGTGCAGTGTTGGTGCTAGCGGTCGCTCTATTCGCCTGAACACCGCCTACGACGTCCCTCGGATTGTCGATCGCAAGATCAAAAAGCGCTGTGGCCCGACCGACGAATCGAGCGGGCCACAGCCTCTGGATTTGGAGTCAAGCCTCAGCGGCCGAACAGACCTCGCCTAGCCGGCTGATCATCTTCGCTTGGCTGGTCGGCTGGGGGAACCGGGGCTGCAGCGCCACTCTGTGGCGTCGGCGCAGCGGCGGCCGGGGTCGGTTCAGCTTTGGGTGGAGCGGCCTGAGGAGGCGCTGCAGGAGCGGGAGCAGCCGTCTCAGCCGCAGGCTTTGGGGCAGGTTGAGCAGCGGCGGCTGGCTGTGCTGCCGGGGCTTGCTGACCTGCTGCCGGCTTGGACGGTGCGCCGGGGTTCAGTGCTTGCAGTTGAACCCTGTAATAGGTCTTGAGTTCGAACTTCACTTCTTTGAGTTCGAAGATCTGGAACTTGTCAATCCCCTGATTGTTTCGCAGGTCTTCAACGAAGCTGACTGCGGACTCGACCGAATCGAACTGGTTGTAACCAGGATGACCGTCTCGATTCTCGAAGATAACCATGTGATGCGACACTGGCGCCCCCTTCTTGTACTTGCGCGCAAGGCAGTGTAGAACGCGCGTGGATCGAAAAGCTTAGATAGAGGAAGATTTCTTTGAATCAGGTTTCAATCGCCAATCTGCGCAGAGCTGTAGTGACAGCGGGACACCGCGGTGACTACACAACTGTGCTTGATGCGATGGCTCATTCCGAGCCCGAGATCCGCTGCGTTGCGCTCGGGGCACTCGAACGCACGGGCTATCTGAACCAAGAGATTCTTGAACGAGCTTTCTCTGATGAGGCTGCCAGTGTCCGCATAAGAGCACTGAAGGTTGCCGCGACCCGAACCGAGTACTTCCCTGCGCTCCTATCGCTGTTGACTGATCCCGAGGACACCGTCGTAGAAGTCGCAGCTTTCGCCCTTGGCGAATGCGTAGATGCTCCGCTCGAAGCGGTCGAAGCTCTGTGCGTAGTTGCGACCGAGCACAACGACTCGCTATGCAGAGAATCTGCAACGGCCGCTCTGGGATCAATCGGCCACCCGACAGGACTCCCCGCAGTCGTGCATGCTTGTGGAGACAAGGCGGCAGTGCGCAGACGGGCCGTGCTCGCCCTCGCAGCATTCGATGGATCCGAAGTAACGGACATGCTGCGATCGATGACCTCAGACAGAGACCTTCAGGTCAGACAATCAGCCCAGGAACTTCTCGACATCGAGACCGGCGAGAACCTCTAAGGCTCTCCTTCGACGCCAGACGCGAAGAAGGGAGGATCCGATTCGGATCCTCCCTTCTTCAACCATTCGTAAGCTGGTCGCTCAGTCTTTCAGGTCGGCAAACTTGTTCGACTGCCCTTCCCAGTTCTCGACCGGTGCCTTTTCGACCCATCCTTCGCCCTCACGTTGTGAGATCCGGAAACCTTCAACGACCCACGGGTCCTTGGCTCCATCGGTGTTGATGGTGATTCCCTCGCGCAGCATTCCGAACTGTGCGTCCTTCAGCGAGAACAGAGCGTTCATGACCGATGCCCGATCAACTGTCTTGGCTTCCTTGAGGCCGAGGGCAAACAGAGATGCAAAACCCCAGCCTGGCGCTGCAAGACCATTCGAGATGTCATCATCGCTGAGTCCACCGATCTTGCCCTGCTCCCTGAATTCCACGATGGACGGCTGATCGGCGTCAGCGGGGTCTGCTGGATCGTAGGTGGCCTGAGCGAGGTACACGCCTTGGTCGTGTCCACCAGACAACAGCATGGCGATCTTCGCCCCGCAGGTTACTGAAATGAAGGTCATCGGCTTCCAGGTGTCCGGTATGAATGACAACGCCTTGGGGCATGCACTTCCGCCGATTCCGACGATGAAGACATCTGCGCTCTTCTGGGACAGGGCGACAACCTGAGCCTCCGGTGAAAGGTTACCGATGGCGTTGAAGCTCTCAGTGGCGACGATCTTGATATCAGTTCCCTCGATCTCACGCTCGAAGGATCCTTTGTAGGCCTCGCCGAAGTCATCGTTCTGATAGAGCAATGCGACCTTCGCGTTCGGGGCTGCAGTCTTCAGATAGTTAACCCAAGCGTGGGCCTCTGTCGCGTACGCAGGAAGAGCTGCGATGTACCACGGGTACTCGTTCGCCTTACCCCACTCGCTCGACCCCGTAGCCAATCCGATGTTGGGAACGCACTTTTCGTTCATGTAGTCACGGATTGCCTTGGCAGGCTCAGTACCGACCTGTCCGACAATCGCGAACACACCGTCTTGCTCGACGAGTTCACGAGCGACAGCCGGGGTCTTGGCCGGATCGTATGCATCATCTTTCTTGATGAGTTCGATCTTGTATTTCTTGCCGTCACCAGCCTCGACACCACCCGCTGCGTTCGCAGCGTTGAAGTAGGCCTCGGCACCACGGGTCACGTTGTCATATATGCCGTAGTTCGGGGTGCCCGGAGCGGGCCTGATCGTACCGATCTTGATCGTGTCACCCTCGACACCTTGGGTGCCCTGATAGTCGTCACAGTCCTCATCAGGATTGATGAACGCGCCCGATGCTTCACCAGCAGTGGTATCACTGCCCTGGTTCTTGTCACCGTCGGAGGACCCGTCGTCACGACTACTGCAACCCGTCATGGCCATTGAGACAGCAAGCAAACTCGCCGCCGCAACCTTCCACTTGTGTTTCATCACATTCCTCCTGTTGGGGATTTGTCGGAACCTTAGGCTGTAGAAACTCCCTGCGGAGGGAATTCCACTGCTTGGCATCACACAGCAGCGCTGTTATCGACCGCTGCGCGCGCCTTCCTGAGCGCCAGTTTTGATCCAGCTAGCTTGAACGACCCGACGACACCACCAGGCGCGATCAATACCTGCACGATCAACAGGCCGCCAAGTATCACTGCGCTCGCTGGCTGCAATTGGTTTGGCAACTCCGGAATCAGAACGTCATTGAACGCCCCGTAGATGAGCGCGCCGATAATCGGACCGGCGATCGTGGCCGAACCGCCGATAACGACTGCAACCAAGAAGTAGATCGAAACCGAAATCGTGAACGAACTCGGATAGATGGTCCCAAGGTTCAGCGCCATCAACCCACCGGCGATCCCTGCCAGAGCCGAACCCACACCGAAGGTATAGATCTTGGTCCGCGCAACTGGAATCCCCGAAACAGCAGCGGCCGTCTCGTTGTCCCTTATTGCCACCATCGCACGCCCGATCCGGCTCTTGATCAAGTTACGAGTCAACAAGAAGCACACTGCGGTCACCGCCAGGAAAACCAGGTACTTCCACTGGTCATTGGCCAGACCTTCAAATGGCGAGGCGAACTTGACCGGACGTGGTCGCATCGAGCCGCGGTACATCTGCTCGGTGCGGATCTCTAGACCTTGGTTGCCCCCAGTTAGTGAACTGAACTGTTCGACTGCTAGAGGAAACAATGTTGCGACCGCAAGCGTTACCAGGGCCAAGTAGAGGCCTTTGATACGTAGTGCTGGCAGGCCGATAACCACACCGGCCACGAAACAGACCGCCCCAGCTGCGAGCACTGCGACAAGCAAGGGCACATTGGCCTTGGCGACGAGAAGCCCGGCGGTATACGCACCCAACCCGTACAAGGCGCCATGACCGACCGAAATTTGGCCGTTGTACCCGGTCAACAGATTTAGCCCCATCGCCGCAATTGCGAGCGTCAACCATGAACTCATCTGGTCCACTCGGAACGGCGCCAATTGAAATGGCAGTCCGACAGCGACCACTGCCACGACCACCCACAGTGCGATAGTGGGCGCAGGGAGCTTCTTGTTCGGCGCAGGTGTCACGCCCGTGTCGTTCGTATTCCCGTCGCTCACGATCGTCTCTTCCCCCTCGTTCGCCGTCATACTCGCGACACGTCCTTGGACCCGAACAGACCTTGGGGCCGGATGAGCAGCACCAACAAGATCAGAATGAACGCGGGAGCCAGTGGCATCTTTTCGAACGCGCTCACATACCTGGGCAACGTCGATGACAAGATCCCCACGGTGAGACCGCCGACGATCGCACCG
Source organism: Microthrixaceae bacterium (assembly GCA_020439285.1). Lineage (GTDB taxonomy): Bacteria > Actinomycetota > Acidimicrobiia > Acidimicrobiales > Microtrichaceae > JAGQSZ01. The sequence goes on along the minus strand of JAGQSZ010000005.1, from coordinate 24,364 downwards.
ATCAACGAATCAAACCCACCGAGGGTGATTGCAGCAAAGGCGAATATCAGGGTGAGCTGCATCAGCCTCGGACTTAGCCCCAGGCTGGGGGCGGTGAGCACACCGGCAAGCGTGCCGACCGCAGCGGCGAATCCCCATCCCAGCATCAGCAGTCGCAAGACCGGGATTCCGACCAACCCTGCCGACTCCGAGTTGGAGGCCACAGCACGCATCGCAAGCCCGAGTTTGGTCTTCTGGAACAAGATGTAGAACACAAAGGCCACCGCCGCCAATGAAGCCACAGCACCGATCTTCTGCCACTGGATCGCGACGCCCGCGATTGTGATCTGGGAAGACCCGAAGAGCGGTTCGAGCACCTTGTCAGTGGCGCCCCAGATCACCTGGGCCAAACCGTTGATGCCCAAGAAGAGTCCGATGGTGACGATCACCACCGCAAGAGGCTTCTGGTGGGGATCACCCACCGGACGAACGAACGCTTCATGGACCAATGCGCCCACGATGAACCCGCCGACCATTCCAAGCAGCACTGCAAGCCACATCGGAGCCCCAACGTCCCAGATCGTCCAGACCAAGAATGTCGAGAACATGGCGAGCTCGCCTTGGGCAAAGTTGAGTACGCCAGTTGATCTGTAGATCACCACTAGACCGAGACCCAACATCGCGTAGATAGCACCATCGCCTATGCCAACGAGAAGCACTTGGAGGAAGTCCCGCATCAGAGTCCCTTTCTCGATGATTCGATGATCTGCATCAGACCCCCAGGTAAGCCTTCTGGATGGCAGGGTCGCCCTGCAGTTGTTCGGAGGGACCGGAGATCAGGATCTCACCCGCTTCAAGCGCATAAGCCCTCGATGCGAACTCAAGCGCGATGTTGGCGTTCTGCTCGACTAGCAGGACCGATGTAGAAGTGGTGGAACTGATAATCCGCAGTTGGTTGAAGACCTCTTCGGTGACTAGTGGGGCAAGACCCATTGATGGCTCATCCAATAACAGCAACGTCGGTCGCGACATGAGTGCCCGAGCAATAGCAAGCATCTGCTGTTCGCCGCCCGACATCGACCCAGCGAGTTGCCCCCTACGTTCCCCCAACCTGGGGAACTGTTCATACCAGCGTTCTATGTCGCTCGTAACTTCATTGTCCTTACGACTGAAGGCACCAACGCGAAGGTTCTCTTCCACGGTCAAGGCACCGATCGTCCCGCGCCCCTGGGGAACGTGGGCGATACCGAGGCGAAGTAGCTGATCCGGACGTTTCCCCGAAATGCTCACGCCATCGAAGACAATGCTGCCGGAAGAAGGAATCATTCCCGAGATGGCGCGCAAGGTGGTTGTCTTCCCAGCACCGTTAGCACCAAGAACCACGACCGTCTCATGGGTGTCTACACGGATATCGATCCCGAAGAGCACCTCGACGATCCCATATCCGGCCTTGAGACCCGTCACTTCCAATAAGGGCTTCCGCTGTGCTGTCACTTCATCACTCATTTTGCTGGTGCCCCCAGGTACGCGGCGATGACCAACGGGTCGTTCCGAACTTGATCGGGAACGCCTTCAGCGATCTTGCGGCCAAGGTCCATAACCACGACCTTCTCCGAGATGGACATGACCATCGCCATGTGGTGCTCGACTAATAGCACTGTGAGTTGGAACTCATCTCGAATCTGTTGGATCAATTCCCCGAGTTCATCAACCTCGCCGTGTGTCAGACCACTCGCTGGCTCATCCAACATCAGGAGTTTCGGATCAGACGCCAATGCCCGAGCGAATTCGATCCGCTTGAGGGTCCCGAAGGGCAGCCCCGCGCACGGCCGCTCTGCAAGATCTGCAAGGCTCAATCGACCGAGAATGTCGAGTGCCTGCTGAGTCAGTTGGCGTTCCTCTTTGATGACTTGGGGCATACGCAGAGTCGAGGTCCAAAACCCAGCCTTACTCCGCGAATGCGCACCGATCTTCACATTGTCGAGAACTGACAGACCCGGCACGAGTGCCAAGTTTTGGAAGGTGCGGCCCAACCCTAGGTGAGCGATCTGGTGAGGCGCTGCCTTCAACAGGTCGGTGCCTTCAAAGGTCACTGACCCTGTCGTCGCATCGTAGATTCGGGAAATCACGTTGAACAACGTGGTCTTCCCGGCACCGTTCGGGCCTATGAGCGCACAGATTTGGCCTTTTTCAATCGAAAACGACAACCCGTCGAGTGCAACCACTCCGCCGAAATGAACGCCTACGTTGTCGACCTCAAGTTGAGACATGGCTGCTCCGAGTCATGAAATTGAAGCGGTGCCGCACAATACTGTCTGTGGACCCGTCCGTGCGGCACCTATGGAAAATCGCGTTGTCGGGTTCGCCACGGTTTAATGGCCAACCTCGCAGCGACAGTCGGCCCTCGGCCGAAGACGGTGTGACTCTCAGCGCCTGGCGCTCATGAAGAGGTCCTTGAGTTCCTCATAGTTCTCAACGACCCGACCAGCCCCGAGCACCACCGACTCGAGCGGCTGGCGAACAGTCGTCACCGGAACCTCGCACTCCTTGGAGAGTCGAAGGTCGAGCCCCTTGAGCAGCGAGCCACCGCCAACCAGGTGGATCCCGTATTCAATGAGGTCTTGAGCTAGTTCGGGTGGGGCTTCGGAGACACAAGAGATCACTGAGTCCACCATCGCATTGACTGGCTCAGCTATCGCTCCCCTGACTTCACCAGCGGACAAAATGACGGTCTTCGGTAGACCCGTCATTATTTCGCGGCCTCTGATCTCTGCTCTGACCTCATCTGGAGTTGGGTAGGCAGATCCGATGAGGATCTTGATCTCCTCAGCGGTCTGTTCACCTATGGCTATGCCGTACTCTCGACGGATGTAGGTGACCACTGCTGCATCGATATCGAAGGACCCAACCCGTACCGCGCGCAGCGAGACGATCCCGCCGAGGGAAATCAGAGCGGTCTCGGAGGTTCCACCTCCGATATCAACGACCATATTCGCCATCGCCTGATTGATCGGCAGCCCAGCTCCGATAGCCGCCGCCATGGGTTGTTCGATCAACTCGGCATCGATCGCCCCAGCCTTTCGGGCCGCTTCGGTAACTGCCCGCTTCTCCACGGCGGTGATGGCTGACGGAACACAGATCACCACCCGTGGGCGATTGAACCGAGAAACACCAACTCTCTTGAGGAGAATGTGGATCATCTCTTGAGTGATCTCGAAGTCTGTGATCGCCCCCTTGCGAAGCGGACGCACCGCGACGATGTAACTCGGGGTTCGTCCGATCATCTTCCAAGCGTCACGACCCATGGCCAGAACGCGGTGTTCACGCGTATTGAGCGCGATAACGGAGGGCTCGTTCAGAACGATCCCCTGTCCCCTCTCGTACACGAGCGTGTTTGCCGTGCCGAGGTCTATTGCTAGGTCGCGTCCCAGGTCAGCTCGATTCGGTCGACTCGCCGCTGGTCGATTCGCGCCTTGCGACTGCTTGAGCGCCTACCGAATCATCTCCCCGGTCGTGTCTGATCGCCATCTCTGGAGAAAGGGCTTTCATCTTGTCGTTGAACTGGTCTATCGAGGACCGACTCGGCGAGCCTGGCCTGTTACGCAACCAGATAGCGAGAACTCCGACAACGCTGAAAGCAACCACTATGGCCAGGTACCAGACGTTGTTCATGGCCCGACCCTTTCAGGAGTCTCGGTACCGGTGGGAGTGATCACGTCCCTATCGTAGGGAACTTCGGGGTCACGCTTCACACGCAACCCTCAGAACCTGAATCTGATCATGCTCAAAGTGACATCAGACCACGCGGTGGCGAGGGTTGACGCGGCTCCTACCATTGAGACGTGAGCGATTCAGATCCCTTTGGCCCAAGTGACCAGGACGGCGACTCCCCCTTCGGTGAGATCAACTTCTTTGTGCAAGACCTGATCAGAATGTTCGCTGGTGGATCATCGGGGCCCTGGGACAACGCGTATCAGATTGCGGCGTCGGTCGCGACCGAAGGTCAGCCCGAGTCGAATGTCGATCCGGCAGGCCGTCTCTCCATCGAGCAACTGACCAGGGTCGCGGAACTGCACGTCAGCGAAGTGACAGGACTTGCTGTTGACTCACCACTGTCCATCGAGGCGATGAACCGCTCACAATGGGCCCGCCGCTTCCTCGACGATGAACGCCCCCTACTCGAGGGGCTCTCCGACTCGATCGGTGCCGCGGTCCGGGCACAACTCCAGCAATTCGAGGCCGACGACGATTCCGGGGAATCGATGTTCTCGATTCCGGGAATGCCGGGAATACCTGCAGAGCAGATGATGCATCAGCTGATCTCGATGCTGGGACCCATGATGCTGGGTGTCATGGCCGGAGGAACCGCTGGCCAGCTCGCGCTCAGGGCGTTTGGGTGTTATGAGTTTCCGCTCCCTCGCCCACAGGGCAGATCCATCCCGATCGTGCTCACGAACATCGATGACTTTGCTGGAGCCTGGAGCCTTCCAGTTGACGGCATCCGGCTTTGGGTCTGCGTCTCTGACGTGGCTCACCACCAAGTGCTCAGCCTTTCCCACGTTCGGACGCACCTCGAGGCCCTCTTGGCGGAGTACGTTTCGTCGTTTACCACTGATCCAGCCCAGGTCGAGGAGAAACTGCGCGAGATCGACTTGGGAGATGCAGAGTTCGGCAGTGAACCAGAACTCGAACTCTTGCAGAACCTGACCTCCAACCCGGATCAATTGCTTGGTGCAATCCAATCGGATACCCAGCGATATCTCATGGATCGCATCAGCACCCTGGTGGCAGTGATCGAGGGCTATGTGGACTGGGTCGTGGACTCCATCGGCACCCGTTTGATCCCCGAGTTTCCCCGCATAACTGAGGCTCTCCGTCGGCGGAGAGTGGAGGCCACCGCTGCTAACAGGTACTTGGAGAGACTGTTCGGTCTGGAGCTATCACAGTCGACCTTCGATCTTGGTTCGGATTTCATCACAGGGGTCGAAGTCCGCGCTGGAGCGACTGCGCTGACAGAACTGTGGAAGTCCGAGGAGAGCCTGCCGACCTATGCCGAGTTAAGGGCACCGGGGCTGTGGTTAGCTCGATTGGGAATCACGGCTGACGAGATGGACCTTGGGGACCTTGGCGAGATTGAGATTCCCGACTTTCCGGACTTGGACTCCTGAATCGGGCAACAACGTCTGAGCCTCGGGGAATTGTCGGCGGAACCTCACCGCGGGTAATGACCCTGACCGAGTACGCGTAGAACAACGCTCCGGCAGCAGCGACCACGAATGCCACCAGCGATCCCAGTCCAACTGGCACAGCAATAACGACGGGTACCGCAGCACCTAGAACCCAGATGATCTGGAAGCTCGACTCGAACCGTCCAAAGAGTCGGCCCCTCTCGGATTCGTGCGCGTCACGTTGCACCACAGCGTCGAATGCCTGCTTGCCAGCTGCTGCCGATATCGCAGCACCGAGAGCAAGTATCGACATTCCGATCAGGCCCCCGACCATCGCACCCAAGATTCCACTCGCAGCAGCAACCACCAACGAACCGCTCAAGAGGTACTCCTCTCGAACGACTCGACGTACCGGAGGTGCAAGCCATGCGCCGATCAACCCGCCGACAGCCGAGAACGCAACGACCACCCCAAAATGCCAAACAGGTGGCGCTCCCGGCGGAGTGACGGACGAAAGATCGACGCCCCTGGGTTCATGCAGCATGTGCCCAATCACCATTCCAGCACCGGGTTTGGTGTCGCTGCCCCTTAGCGCGAACGCAATAAGGAACGTCACGAACCCGATCAGCCATCGCAGCGTCCCCATTGCTGTGGCGGCAGATCGTATGGTCACCGCGGCCTGTTCTGTCTCATGCGCGGAGTGAGACTCATCCTCGAGCGACACCACGGTGCGGGGCACCCTCAGAGCGGCGACAGTGGCTGCCATGAACACCAGGGCACAAAGTGCGGCGACCGCCGGTGGCCCGCTGATCAATAGCAACAAACCACCGGGCACTCCAGCGGCGAAGGCTGCCAGACCACCCAGAATCTGGAGTTTCGAATTGGCCTCCACCAATTCGCTGTCATTGCTGACAGTCGATGGCACAACCGATGCTTTTGCCACCGCATAGGACTTCGACAGCACCAGCATCAGGAACGCCTCGGGGAACAACAGCAGACTCTCAGAAGCAACGCTCGCGACCATCGTGAATGCAACGAGTGAACGCAGTGCCGTCGTCAAGGTCAGCATCAACTGGCGACCGCCCTTGACACGGTCCATTACAGGCCCGATCAAGGGACCTACGAGAGCGAATGGTGCCATGGTGAAAGCCAGGTACAAAGCGATTCGCCAGCGCGCCCCGGCAGGGTCGATGGAGAAGAACAACGACCCCGCCAAGACCAAGGCCACCAGGGCATCGCCTCCAAGGCTCAGGACGTGTGCGAGTGCCAGGCGGCCAAAGGGAGCGCCAAGGTCAACTCTGGGCAAGGTTCCCGTTGTGCGTCCGGTCGGGGGTTCATTCACGATGGACTCATCGATTCCTGCTCACTAAGCGGGATCGTACAGTTTGTAGCCCACTCCCCGCACCGTCACGAGTCGCGAAGGTTCAGATGGATCGATCTCGATCTTTGCACGGAGTCGTTTGATGTGGACGTCCAATGTCTTGGTGTCGCCCACATAGTCCAATCCCCACACGGTGTTGATGATCGATGAGCGTTCCAAGACTCTGCCGGCGTTCTCCATCAGATATCCCAACAGATCGAACTCCTTGCGGGGCAGTTCGACCAGCACGCCATCCACGAAGACCTCGCGACTGTCGAAGTCGATCTTCAGTCCGCCGACGGTCAACACGTCCCGCTCGACGTAACCGGGGACTGGTGGTCCAAGACCAGACGTATCAAGGTTCCTACGCCGAAGCGCCGCTCGGATGCGGGCAACCAGCTCACGCATCCGATAAGGCTTGGTCACATAGTCATCGGCACCGACTTCCAACCCGACCACAGTGTCTAGTTCGGATGACTTTGCCGACACGATGATGATGGGAACGTCAGAAGAACGACGGATCTCTGCGCATACGTCCAACCCGGAGATGACCGGAAGCATCATGTCGAGTAGTACCAGATCGGGCGTATTGGCCTTGAACTTGTCGAGTGCCTCCGCGCCATTGCGCGCAATGTCAACGCTGAAACCCTCACGCTCCAACCCGACTGTCAGAGCGTCGACGAACGACTCCTCGTCTTCTACGACAAGGATTCTGCTCACGAGGTGATTCTGCTGTCCGCTGGGGCCGTTGCGATGGTCAACGTGAAGGTGGTGCCGACACCCTCGATCGATTCGACTGCAACTTCTCCGGCATGGTTGTTCGCCACATGTCGCACGATAGCCAAACCGAGGCCGGTTCCACCTGTACCCCGGGACCGAGCGCGATCGACTCGGTAGAACCGCTCGAAGATCCTGTCGAGATCTCGTCGCGGTATACCGACACCCTTGTCGGTCACGGAGAACTCGATCATCCCCGCATACTTCGATGGCCGGAGGCTGACTTCGACCATCGAACCCGGTGGCGAGTACTTGATTGCATTATCAATCAAGTTGTAAATCGCTGAGATGATCTGCAACCGATCGCAAACAATGTTCCCGTCGAAGTCGTCCACGGTGACGATGTCAACCTGTGCCTGATCAGCCGATGAGGAAATCCGGTCGACTGCTTCAGCGACAATCGAACCCGCGTCAACCTCAGCGAAGTCTGCTTCTCCAGCGAATTCGATGCTTGCTAGTTCCAAAAGATCATCGATAGTGCGACTTGCCCGCTCGGCCTCGTGAACCATTCGGTTGGAGAGCCGTGTCACTACTTCAGGGTCGTTGTCCTGGCGGATCATGTCTGCAAGCAGCCCCATGGCCCCGATGGGCGACTTCAACTCATGGGAGATGTTCGCCACGAAATCCCGTCTCACAGTCTCAGTCACACGGCGCATGGTGATGTCCTCGACGATGACCAGCGCGCCGTTACCAGCTGATCCGCTCAATGGCCTGGCACTGATCGAAAAAGTCCTTGCGGGCGGACCGAACAGGTCCACTTCCTTGGATTGGACCTTTCCACTGAGCGCCTCACGAAGGAGTTCGTTAGCCGCACTGTCCACTAGGACGCGGCCATCACGTGATTCACGCAGTTTCTCCGCTGCGGAATTCACGAAGACTTCGTTTCCGTCCTGATCCGCCACAACGACCGCGTGATCGATGTGGTTGAAAGCGTCACGCAGACGACCAAGCAGTTGAGTGTTGTTCTTGGCCGCAGGTACAGATCCAGTCACTGATCCGGTCGGCACATCAGCATCGCGAGACGAGCCAGCCGCACTTGACCGGCCCACGAGATACGCAACAGCGATGGGTATGATCACCACGAGCACAACGGCGAGGAACACGATCACTTCCAGGGTGGTCATCGCTTCCGTCTCCCTCTGCCGAGGCGTAGTCCTAGGGCCCCGATGAACACCATGGTCAGGACCACGGCAATCACGGGAAGCACTTCGTACATTCCTAAGTTCATGATCTCAGGAATCCGTCTCTGTGGATTGAGACGGGGAGCGCTGGTAGTCGGTTTCAGTTCCGAGAACACCGTCGAGCTCGCCATTATCGGCTTGGACCTTCGCCTCTGATTCACGCATCCGCTGGCGCGCTGCTCCTGCCTTTTCGGGCAACCACCCTGTGACCATGTAGTTGACTCGTTCGCCGATGTTTACTGCATGATCGCCGATGCGTTCGTAGTACCGACCGATCATCGCCAACTGAACTGCGCCTTGGAGGTTGAGTTGGCCTTCCGAATGTGACCGCAGAATTGCGGCCATGTAGTCGGATTGGAGCGCGTCTAGGCGATCGTCGATGTCATCGAGGGCGGTTGCCAGAGCGACGTCGGAATCTACATAGGAGTCGATCGCCTTTCGGGTGAGCGTCGTCGCCTCCACTCCCATCTGTTCGATCAGACCTCGGATCTGAGGATCGAACTCAACGTCGTACACGCGGCGTGAAGCCTTGCTTATGTTCACCACTAGATCCGCCGATCGTTCCAATTCGCTGATCAACCGAAGCGTGGTGAGAACGAAACGCAGATCCGACGCTATCGGTGATTGCAGCGCCATGATGAGGTAGCAACGTTCCTCTAGACCCAGCGAATAGTCGTCGATCACATCGTCACCGTCGATTATCACTTGCGCCGCATGCAGATCACGATCGAGTAGCGCCGCCGTACCGCGCCCGATCGTCTCGGCGACCAGGACGCCCAGGGTCACGAGGTCGGCGCGAAGGTCTTCCAGCTCTGAGTGGTAACCGACTCTGGTTTCGTTCATTTCAGCCAAACCGACCTGTGATGTAGTTCTCCGTCCGCTCATCAGAGGGCACAGAGAAGATCTTGTCAGTTCGGTCGAACTCTACGAGGACACCTGAGCGGCGATCTCCCGCGGCAGACTCCTCGGTCGAGAAGAATGCAGTTGCATCACTGACACGTGCCGCTTGTTGCATGTTGTGGGTGACGATCAGGATCGTGTAGTCGTCCTTGAGTTGCCTCATCAGATCCTCGATCCTCGCCGTGGCGATCGGGTCGAGAGCCGAACACGGTTCGTCCATCAGAATCACTTCGGGATCAACTGCCATTGCACGAGCGATACAGAGCCGCTGTTGTTGACCACCTGACATGCCAAGTGCGGACGAGTTCAGCCGATCCTTGACCTCATCCCACAACGCCGCTTGGCGAAGCGAACGTTCAACTATGTCTTCGAGATCCGACTTCTTCTTGGTGCCGGCAATCTTGGGTCCATAGGCAACGTTGTCGAAGATCGACTTGGGGAACGGATTGGGTTTCTGGAACACCATTCCAATCCGTCTGCGAACCTCGACCGGATTGACTCGTTCGGAGTACAGGTCCACTCCGAAGTACTCGAGCTTGCCCTCCACCCTCGCCCCGGCGACTAGATCGTTCATCCTGTTGAAGCACCTGAGCACAGTGCTCTTCCCACAACCCGATGGGCCGATGAACGAGGTGATCTCCCGTTCACGCACCGACATCGTGACGTCTCTGACAGCTCGGAACTCGCCGTAGAACACATTGAGGGCTCCGACTTCGAACACCGTGGGATTGTCCGGAGCGGGCTCGTCCACCAGCAAACCTGGAATATCCGCCAAGGGTGAAACCGCAGTGTCGGGAGTTTCGCCGAACCCGGGGATAAGCCTGGACGGCTGAAGCCCTCCGAAGGGTTGATCTGGGGTTTCGGCACCCGCGTTTGTCGCGCCGGTCTGGTTAGTTTCGCTAGCTCCAACCAAGTTCTGAGCCATTACTCGGGTCTCCTCTTCGCTTTGTTCATCCATGTCATCTGGGTCCTGTCGATCACCCGAGTGCGAAGCGTCGGGTTACGAATCTGGCGGAAAGAGTGAGTACCAACACGATCAGAACCAGTGTTACCGCTGATCCCCAGGCGAGTTGAGTGGCGACATTTCCGCCGTTTTGCAGTTGTGAATAGATCTGCGCGGACAACGTGGTGTTCTGTCCGCTGAACGACCAGTTCGTAGTGGTGACGAATCCAATCGTGAACACCACCGGCGCGGTTTCTCCGGCAGCTCTTGCAACAGCCAGAAGACACCCCGAAACGATTCCTGCGATCGCTGCCGGAACTACAACTTTGATCGTGGTCAACCACGTGCGTGTGCCCAACGCTGCTGAGGCTTCGCGTAGCGAGTCGGGCACCAGGCGGAGCATCTCCTCGGTCGACCTGACGATGATCGGCAACATGAGACATGCGAGGGCCAGCGATGCAGCGAAGGCAGACTTGCCAGCAGTACCGAACTTCACGACCCAAATGGAATAGATGAACACACCCATCACCACTGAGGGGACTCCCACCATGACCTCGGTCATAAACCTGACCGTCCGAGCAATTCGGCCAGATTTGCCGTACTCGTTGAGATAGACCGCACCCATCACCCCGAGCGGCACTGCGAGCATGGATGCGCCGACGACTGTGAGCAAAGTTCCAACAATCGCTGGTTGCATACCCTTGACGGTGGTCGTGATCCCACCTTGTCCTGCACAAGTCGCAGGGTCCCCGAAACCCAGGTCACACATGGTGGTGTTGCCGGCTAGGTCTACTCGTCCGACATCACCTGGGATTGGCTGTGACCACCAATCGGCCGAAACAACCACCCCAATGCCCTTCACTACGACAGTGAGAGACATCAGAAGTAGTGGCGTTGCGGCCATGAGGAATGCGCACGCCATCGCCAAGGTCGCCATCGAGTTCTTGATCCTGCGCCTCGTGGCGATCTCTGCACCTTCGAGCGAGTGGGGTGCGACCTTTGACGTCTCAGACATCGCTGTCATGCCCCCTTCAATCGGCGGTCGGCAACTGCAACGACTCGACGCGCCACCATGTTGATCAACACGGTGATGAAGAACAGGCACACACCGAGTCCGAACAACGATGCGCGGAAGGTCCCACTGGCCTCAGACAACGACCTGAAGATCTGTGAAGGCATGGCTTCACCTCGGCCGAACAGGTTGGCCGATATGTGGGGGGAGGCTCCGATGAGCAGAGCCACGGCCACGGTCTCCCCCATGGCTCTACCCAGTCCAAGCAAGACCGCTCCCGTCAGCCCGGCACTCGAATGAGGCAGAACCACACCGGTGATCATCTCCCACCGCGTCGCTCCGAGTGCAAGTGCCCCGAGTCGGTCGTTGTGTGGAACTGTCATGAACACTTCTCTCGACACAGAAGTGACGATGGGCGTGATCATCAGGGCAAGAACGGTGCCGGCGGTCATGAACCCAACACCTGAGCTCTGCCCGAAGATGGACCTGAGTACCGGGATTCCAGAGACGAGGCCAGCTATCGAATTGAGTACCGGTTGGAACACCGGCACGAGTTGATAAAAGCCCCACAATCCAAAAACGACTGACGGAACGGCAGCCAACAGGTCGACGGTCAGGTTGACCGCAGATCCAACTCTCTTGGTCGACACCTCGGTAACGAACAACGCAATCCCGACACTCACCGGCACTGCCAAGACGGTGGCGATCGCTGAAACAACGATCGTGCCGAATACGAGCGGAAGAATTCCAAACAATCCTTCGGAAGGACTCCAAGTAGTTCCGAAGAAGTAATCCGTTCCCAACTCCGAGAACGCTGGCCAAGCGTCAATCGAAGTGCTCACGACAATCAAACCCAAGATGATGAGAACGACGAGGCCGGAGGCCAGCGCGCCAAGTCTGAATATCCGATCGGCTCGAGCGTGCGATCCCCCGGCGGAGAGCAATGAGTCACTTGTCGATGCGATATCAGTCATGACGAGATCCGATCGATCTGCGCGTTTGCCTTTTCTGCGAGGTCGGATGGCAGCGGGACATATCCCAGAGCGAGGGCCTGGTCCTGCGCTGGCCCTAACAGGAATCGCAAATAGACCCTGAGAGATTCGGCGGCTGAGGCAGGCTGTGAAGCTGAAACCAGAATCCAGGTAGGTGCGGTGATTGGATATGCGCCCGGTGTTCTTGCGTTCAGCGGATCGAAAGTCAGATTCGGCGAGATGGCTGATCCTGTTAGAGCCTCGGCAACCGCATCAGCGCTCGGCAGCATGTAGTTGCCTGAGGAGTTACGAACTCGTGCGATCTGGAGTTCGGCTTTGGCCGCGTCACCTAGGTCGGCGTAGCCGATCGCCCCTGTCGTCGTCTTTATAACCTCGGCCACACCTGAGTTCTTCTCTGCACCTTGAGTCGAGCGCGGCCATGAAACCTCATCGCCGGCGCCCAGGCGCCAGGTAGCGGGCGCCGCACTCGACAGGTAGGTGGTGAAGTTTTTCGTGGTCCCTGAACCATCAGATCGGTGAACCACGAAAATCGGTCTATCGGGAAGCTTGACTCCGGGGTTATCTGCCCGGATCTCAGGGGCGTCCCATGTGGTCAGCTCGGCCTGGAAGATGAGCGCAAGAGTCTCTGGGCCGAGTTTGAGTTCAGGCACTTCGGGAAGGTTGTAGGAGATGGTGATTGGAGCAGCGACTGTCGGGAAGAACAAGAGATCAGCGGGTAGTTTCTCGTCGTCCTTTGGTAAGGAGTCCGAACCTGCGAAATCAAGAGTTCGAGCACCTAGCTGGGCACGACCATCTGATGAGCCGCTCTTCGCATAGGTCACAACTTCGCTCCCAACGATCGCGTTGAAGTCCACGTTGACCGCTTGGTAGTAGGCATCAGGGAAGCTCGCCCCGCCACCCGAAATCGATGTGGTGATCGCAACCATCTGCTGTCGAAGCTCATCGTCGACCTTGATGACCACCTTGGATGCGGGTTCGCCCACACATCCGGTCGAACCGAGCACCAAGGAAATGATGACCGCTGCGGCCCCCAGGGATGCTCTCATTGGCCGCGACGATAAAGGTCGAGGATTACCGGGTGGCTATCAGAAAGTTAACGGAGGGTTAACTCTGCGGCGGACCCCGGTTATGCCTCGTTATCGGACAGCGGCAGCAGAACGGTCCTGTGCCCGGTGTTCCAGTTCCTCATGAAGTTCGAGAGTGTCGCGCCGTGGAACCTCGCTCCACTTGGAATCAACCAATGCCCATGCCAGTGAGTCATCAGCCAGATTCGCATCGAGTATCTCGGACAACCGTGCTTTCAGGTCGGGATCAACGACAGGGGTTACGGCTTCGACACGGTGGTCCAGATTGCGTGGCATCAGATCTGCCGAGCCGATCAGATAGACCGGTTCACCGCCACCAGACCCATTCGCGAACGCATAGACCCTGGAGTGCTCCAGATATCTGCCAACAATGCTCCTGACAGTGATGTTCTCGGAAAGACCCGGAACACCCGGGCGAAGGCAGCAGATCCCTCGGATAATGAGATCGATCCTGACTCCGTCGCTCGACGCGGCGTACAACTCATCAATCATGTCGGGATCGACGAGACTGTTCATCTTCATGGTGATGTGACCGGTGCCTGCCGGCGCCGAACGTTCATTGCGGATCAGGGCCTTGAGACCGCTGCGCAACGTGTGTGGAGCCACTAACAGTCGCTCGTAGCGGACGTCGCGGGCGTACCCCGTCAGATAGTTGAAGAGTTGCATGAGGTCCTGGCCGACCATCGCGTCCGCGGTGAACAAGCCCAGGTCCTCATATATCCGTGCCGTGATCGAGTTGTAGTTGCCAGTGCCTATGTGACAGTAGGTACGCGCACCTTCGGGTTCATTGCGGACGACCAGACAGATCTTCGTGTGGATCTTCAGCCCAACTAGTCCGTAGACGACGTGGACCCCTGCGTTCTCCAAACGCCGGGCCCATTCGATGTTTCGTTCTTCATCGAAGCGGGCTTTGAGTTCCACGAGGACAGCGACCTGTTTGCCCGCTTCAGCAGCCCTGACCAAGGAGGCCACGATCGGACTGTCGCCAGACGTGCGATACAGCGTCAACTTGATCGCCAACACCTTCGGATCCACGGCCGCTTGATGGATGAACTCCTCCACTGAGGAGACGAATCCTTCGTAGGGATGATGGACGAGCATGTCGCCGTTTCTCAGCACCCGGAACATGTCGAGCGCCTCATCGTCATCGTCCCTTCGCATGCGTGGTGGCGTGACTGGAATGTACGGCGAGTACTTGAGTTCGTCGCGGTCGATTGCGTGAACTGCCCAAAGGCCACCTAGGTCCAAGGGCGCTTCTCTACGAACCACGTCTGTTTCGTTGATGTCGAGTTCTTCCACCAACAACTCGAGCATTTCATCGCTGAGGCCATCCTCGACTTCGAGCCGCACTGCCTTACCGAATCTGCGTCGTCTGAGCTCAGACTCGATTGATGCCATCAGGTCATCGGTGTCGTCGTCATCCAGGCTCAGGTCTGCATTCCTGGTGACCCGGAACGCGGTACTGGTAAGGACCTCCATCCCGGGGAAGAGCGAATCGATATGTGCACCGATCACGTTCTCAAGCGCTACGAAGCGTTCGCCGTCTGGCATGACAACGAACCGGGGCAGCAGAGACGGCACCTTCACCCGGGCGAATCTTGTGTTCCCCGTGCTGGGGTCACGAACAACCACCCCCAGGTTGAGCGACAACGACGATATGTACGGAAACGGATGGCCAGGGTCCACTGCCAGAGGTGTCAGCACCGGGAAGATTCGGCTTTGATACTCCTCGCCCATCCAGGCGCGATCATCCTCATCGAGTTCGTCCCACGACGAAAGGTGGATCCCACAGCCATCCAACGCACCACGAATCGGACCCATGAAAGTCTCGTCAGCCAGCTTTGACAATTCAGACGCTCTGCTTTGGACCAGTCGCAGCTGCTCCAACTGCGAGAGGCCATCAGCAGTTCTCGTTCGAACGCCTGCGGCAATGCGGTTCTTGATCGTCGCGACTCTGACCTGGAAGAACTCATCCAGGTTCTGACTGAAGATCGCTAGGAACTTGACCCTCTCGAGCAACGGCGTGGCTGGATCCTGAGCGAGTGCAAGAACCCTCTCATTGAAATCAAGCCACGAAAGCTCACGGTTGAGATATCGACTCTGTTCGTTGATCTCTTGCTCCGGCGGGGCCATCTGACAAGCCTACCGAAACGAACACCGATCTGAGCCTGGATCAGCGACCCTGCTGGTCGGCCTCGCCGAGGTCCCAATACACCTCGATATTCTCCGATGCGGCGTCACGTTCGACACGCTCCCGGTTCCGCCTGAATTGGGGATCATGAGGCGGCAGAAGCATCAGCCGAGCGTTGACACGCGAACGAAACGCGTTGATCAGATCGGTGTCACCGAACTCGGCTCGCAGGTCCCAGTGCGGAGCCACTGGCCCCAGATACGTGATCGTGACCCCGGCGAGGGCCGGCTCCAGTTCCTCTTCGGCTTCGGGATCGGCAATCACTTCTTCGACGGGTTGATCGGACATTGGCGCAATCCTACTGCTTGGCGAGTTCACTGTCCGCCGAGCGTGGCGGTGGCAGTCTTGGACTTGCCGGATCGTTCGAATGAAATCTCCACC
The DNA here is from genome assembly GCA_020439285.1 of Microthrixaceae bacterium. Taxonomy (GTDB): domain Bacteria; phylum Actinomycetota; class Acidimicrobiia; order Acidimicrobiales; family Microtrichaceae; genus JAGQSZ01. The sequence goes on along the minus strand of JAGQSZ010000005.1, from coordinate 8,395 downwards.
TTGTCACCGGGCTTCTTCTCCCCGATGCGCTTGGTCAGATCGGAGGCGCTGCGAATCGATCGACCATCGACTTCGGTAACCACGTCTCCTGCCTGAAGACCTGCCTTCTCCGCTCCGCTGTCGGCGGTCACCCGTTGGATGAACGCTCCTGAGGTGACATCGATCTCGAACCGGCTGATCACCTGGCTGTCGAGATAGGCAACGTCTAGTGACTCGACCCCGAGCAGCGGTCGCTCAAGGTTCACCTCACGGCCGGCGGCTACGTCCTCGATGATCGACTTGATGGAATCAATCGATAGGGAGAATCCGATGTTCTGCGCGTCAGCGAGTATCGCCGTGTTGATCCCCACTACCTGCCCTGCACTATTCACGAGTGGCCCACCCGAGTTGCCGGGGTTGATGGCCGCGTCAGTCTGAATCAAGGCAGTCAGCAGGTAACCGGTCGGCGACTGCAGAGACCTTCCAAGGGCTGACACGATGCCTGTGGTGACGCTGGGCGTGTCACCAAGGTTCAACGCGTTACCGATGGCAACCACGTCGTCGCCGACTTGCAGGTCCGAGGACGATCCGAGGTCAGCGGCTTTCAGGCCGCTGACGCCTTCGACCTTGATCAGTGCTACATCCCTGGCCTCTACCGCTCCGACCAAGGTTGCCTGGGCCGACCGTCCATCGATGAACTCGACGTTGATGGCACTGGCGCCCTCGATCACGTGAGCGTTGGTGAGAATCAATCCGTCCTTGTTGATGATGACTCCCGACCCTGCGGCTTCGCCACGGCTCGAACCAGTGTGGATCGAAACGACTGACGGTCCGACTTTGTCGAGAATGCTCCGCAGATCCAGCGACTTGCCGGGGATGGTGGCCGTCGGACGTGACTGTGTCGTTACGTTCGTAATGGCGCCCGTTGTAGTAGCGACGGGTCGATCCCACAGTCCTGCAGCGACCAGCAGTCCCGCAACCACCGCTCCAACCAGCGCTCCGATCAGAGCCGACCGAATGCTCCCTGACTTGGACGTAACGGCATACGTGGCATCAGGCACTGGTGTCGGCTGAGGAATCGGTCCCCCATTGAGTGTCTGGGCAAATGGCGGCGGACCAGACGGCGGCACCGGCGGATACGAACCGGTTTGGGTCGGCGGCAGAGTTGTCGACCGGGGTGGGCCAGCGGTCCAGTGAGGTGTAGTGGGGGGTGAGGTCGGAGGGCCTGCCACCGGACCCGGAGCCGGCGGCCCTGAAACGGCCTGTGGCCCGGGCACTCTCCATTGCGACGAGGCACCCGAGTAGACGGGTGGCTGTTCTGGGTTCTCGTTCGGCATGCAACAAATATGCGCCAGTCCGGAGCGCCTCGAAAGCACTTATGCCTTTTTCGTGAAGGTGCTCTCAGCCCGAGCGAAGGGTGCGTTCAGCAGCACACTTAGTCGATGTGACGAACGTCACTTCTACTCCCGGCCGTAAGGTGACTCTCAGGCCCGAAAACTATTTGGAACAAAATGACGGCCTAGAGCGTCAGAATCTTTGTATGAAGCCAACACCTGCAAATACCAGTTGGATGGCAAATGGCAATTGCGCCAACAAGGCACCCGACTTCTTCTTCCCATCCGACGGGGTTGGCGTGGAGTTGGCGCGCCACGTGTGCGCAACGTGCCCCGTCAAGACCCAATGCTTGGAATACGCCCTAGAGAACAGAATTGACCACGGCGTTTGGGGAGGCACGTCAGAACGCGAGCGTCGCCGGATTCTCAAGCGCCGCGCTGCTGAACGACGCGCAGCTGCTCAAGCACCTCAATCAGTCTGATTGACCGGGTAGCCGCACTCGACAGCTACCCGGTCAGGACCGATCTACTCAGCTGTCGCTGGACGCGGCCTCTGACTTTGATTCTTCTTCGTCCTTACCCTCCGCCTTGGACTCGGCGAGTCCCTTCTTGAATTCCTTCTGAGCGCTACCAAGGTTTCGAGCGATCTTGGGGAGCTGGGAGCCACCGAATATGACGAGGGCAAGTATGACGACTATTAGCACTTCGTTGCCACCAAGGTTCATAGCGTCAGGTTACATTCGCCAACGCTGGAGCGCCGATCGCTCGCCCGATATTCGAAGAGAACCAATAGTTGCTGCCTGAGCCACCGTGGCAGCGGGCAACCCTCAGACCCAACCGTTGCAGATGACCCGAACTGACCCAGCAGGCGACCCCCGAGGTGAACGAACCGCCATCCGTACACAGATGCGGGGCCTACGCAGGGGCATCGATTCCACAACTCGCTCCGAAGCAGAGGCTTCAGCTTGTTCGCATCTGGTCGACACTCTTGAATCAATGCACCGCAGCACTGGCGAGCGTCGTCTGGGAATTTATCTCCCCGTCGATGGCGAGATCTCTCCGCTACCTGCGATTGGCGATCTGGCCGGTGCAGGCTGGTCCACCTGGCTTCCGGTCATCGGCAACAGCGAATCGATGTGTTTCAGACTCTGGTCCGAGGGCGACGACCTGTCTAAGAACGAGTTCGGCATAGGCGAACCGTTGCCGCAACAACCAGAACTTGACGCGAGCTCGCTGACAGCCGTCGTTGTTCCATGCGTCGCAGTCGATCCATACGGGACCAGGGTTGGGATGGGCGCCGGCTACTACGACCGAGCGCTGGCCAACGAAGACGCGTCCCAGTCCGAGCCACTCTTGATCGGCTTCGCGTTCGAGTTCCAACTCGTCCCGCGAATCGAATCAGCAGCGTGGGACATCCCAATGCAATTGATCATCACGGATAAGATCACGCGCACCACTCGTGCGGGTGGCGCCTGAGATCAGGCTGACTGAGGCTTGGGGTCGCCCAGTTGGGCTGCAGCACGCGCCAATGCTCGCTGCCGGCGGATACGCCTGCGCTCACGCTCGCTGAGCCCACCCCAGATGCCGAACTTCTCGCCGTTTGCGAGCGCGTATTCCAAGCACTCCTCGCGAACCACGCATCCTTGACAGACCGACTTGGCCTCCTTCGTGGATGCCCCTCGTTCGGGGAAGAACAAGTCAGGGTCGACTCCGAGGCAGTTGGCAAGCAGTTGCCATCCCTCCGGCTCGATCGTTTCACCAGTCACAGTTGCGTCTCCCGAGTCACCCCCGCTCCCATTCTCGGTAGATCGAGTCCCCCCAAACTTGAACTCTCGACCCACTTCAAACAGGAGACGATGTAATTACATCAACGTAATTACCTATGTTGATACCCAAAGCCTGCTAATGCAAGAGGTTTCTTGATTTATCTCGCCGGTTCGACATCGACGCGTGATACTTCTGCGGGACCTGGTCACCTGGCCACGGATCGCTGATCGGACAATGGGTCCCACTGTAGATAGTTGTCATGCAAAGATTGCAATGGATGCAGCCGGACTCGGTCGCCGAGCCCTGACGATATGACTCGATGATGAAGGGGTCATACAGAAGCGCCCGACCCATTGCGACGAACTCGAATCCGTCAACGAGTGCCTGCTGAGCCGTATCCAGATTCGAGACTCCCCCCATCAGAATCAATGGCAGGTCCAACGCCGATCTGAACTGTTTTGCCATCTCATAGAAGTAGGCCTCGTTATACGGATAGGCCTTCAGGAACTTCTTGCCCACCAGGGCGAAGCCAGGTCGCAGATACCAAGGGAGAGTCTTGATGAACTGCTTCACCGGCGGATCACCCTTGAAATAGAACATCGGATTCATCAGGGAACTACCGGCAGTCAACTCGATCGCGTCGACGAGTTGTTCATCTTGCATCCACTTGGCCACCTGGATCGAGTCCTCGATCTTCAGACCTCCGCGGTAACCATCGACCATGTTCAACTTAGCTGTGATGGCCAAGTCGTTGCCGACAGCAGCCCTTACCGCGCGCAAGGTATCCAGGGTTATCCGCGCCCGATTCTCGATCGACCCCCCGTAGGAATCCTGTCGCCTGTTCAACTGCGGGCTCAGGAACGAGCTGAACAGATAGTTGTGTCCAACATGGACCTCGATTGCGTCGAAGCCAGACTCTCTGCACAGCTGAGCAGTACGGACATAAGCCGCTATGACTTCTGCGATGTCGGTGCTATCCGCAATTTTCGCGAATCTAAATCCGAGCGGGTTGAACCATCTGCTGGGCGCCAGAGCCTTGCCCCCATTCGAGGAGGCGTTGGCAACCGGCCCGGCATGGCCGACCTGCGCGGACACAAGCGCACCCTCGGAGTGAACAGCGTCAGTCAATCGACGGAGTTCGGGCACCGATGAGGTGTAGGCGACTAGACAATCGCGGTGCGTGCGACCCTCTGGGAGGACCGCCATGTATGCCACCGTGGTCATTCCGACTCCACCGCTAGCCATCTCCCGATGGAACTCGATGAGCTCATCGGTAACGTGACCGTTCCGGCTGACACCCTCGAAAGTCGCTGCTTTGATAAAGCGGTTACGAAGAGTCACCGGCCCGAGATCTGCAGACTCAAAGAGCTTGGGGGAATCAGGATTTGTCAACGACTCAGGGTCTTCAGCCACCTGCTGAGTCTTGCACTCACAAACAGATGGTGTTGCCATTGCCGCCGAGCACAGCAACGTTGACCCATTATTGAGACCAAGCAACAGATGTTGGAGATCAAGTGATGGACGAGGGTGGGGACCCAGCCTGCTGGGCGCATCTGAACGATGAGCCGATCGAGGTGCCGTCACAACAAGCACTGGCACGGCTTCTGATCGACCTCAGCGACGCCGTCGTCATCTGTGACGCCGACCGCAGGATCACGTTTTGGAACAGTGCAGCAGAGCGCTTGTTCGGATGGGAAGCAAACCGCGTGATGGGTGACTCGGTAGACATCATCATTCCAGAACAGCTGCGCAATAGGCACCGGGACCAGTTCTTCGCAGAGATAAGAGGCGAGGACCAATCGATCGGTCGATCGATCGTTCACACCTCCGGATTACACCGTGATGGCAGTTGCATCCCACTAGAGATCAGCCTCTCGGCACTTCGTTCAGACCGTGCTCTGCGCCCCTTGGGGATCGCCGCAGTGATCCGCCTCAGTAATGAGGAGCGATCCTGAAGTCAACTCCCCAGCCGCTTGTCCTCGGCTGAATTGACTGAATCATTTTATATCGGGATACGATATATATGTGCGTCCCCCATTCATGCGTTCGGTTCTCTCTGATGCGGTCATCCATGTTCGTTCTGGCCTCACCCCCATCGTCATTGTGGTTGGCATCATCGGCGGCCTACTCGGTGCTGCCTACATTGCGGTCCTCCACTTGCTGACTGAGGTGCTCGGCCCCGGACACAATTCGGGCCTGACGCAGATCTTCATCTTCGTTGCCGTCGGCGCTGTCGTGGCGATGATCACCAAGATCGGGGGTGAGACCGGTGACGTCGAACTCCTAGTCGGCAACATCCATGTTCTAGGCGGAGCTGAGGATGTGCGCTCCCTCCGCTCGCTCATCCCTGCCTCATTGCTCTGCATCGCGGCAGGAGCCGGCATGGGCCCAGAGGCCCCAATGACCCAAACAGCGGGAACGTTGGGGACCGTTGTCGGAACGAGGTTGAACAGGCCGATGACCGACGTTCGGACACTCACCATCACAGGAATGGCAGCGGGGCTCACAATTCTCTTTGGCGCCCCTCTCGGCTCGGCTCTGTTCGCGTTGGAGATCCTGCATCGCCGCGGACTTCAGTACTACGAGGCACTTCTTCCTGCGATCATCGGCTCCCTGTGCGGGCTGGGGGTCTACACCGCCGTGGGCGACCTGGGCATCAAGCCGATATGGAGCTTCCCTCCCGTGCCCACCCTGCACGCACGGGATCTACTAATTGCTGTAGTGCTCGGCCTTGCTGGAGCACTCGGCGCTGTTGTCTTCGCAAAGGTCGCAGCAATCATGTCGTGGTTCTTCAAGAAGGTTCCGACCTCCCCCAGATACGTCCTGGGTGGACTGGCCCTCGGGCTGCTCGGCCTGTGGTCTCCATATGCCCTCACCAACGGCAAGATTCAGATCGAGGCATTCCCCGATCTGCGACTAACTGCCGGGGTTCTTGCCGTGGCGACTCTGGCAAAGCTGCTCGGAACGACGGTCACCATGGCAAGTGGATGGAAGGGCGGTTTCATCATTCCTCTCTTCTTCATGGGCGCAACCCTTGGCCAGCTTGCACATATCTGGTTCCCCGGAGTGCATGTCTCGATCCTGATGGCATGCCTGATGATCGCTCTCAACGTGGGAGTCACTAAGACACCTCTCGGCACCACGCTCGTCATCACCGAGATGACCGGATTGACGTTGCTGCCGGTGACTATCATCGCCGCGGTCGTAGCGCTCGTGGCGACGAATTCGGTCAATGTGATCGACACTCAACGGCCCCGTGGAGCGGGACAGGAGACGTGATGAACTCAAGATCACTGTCCGCTCGCGACTACCGAACCCTCGCCAAGTTCAGATACGCACTCCGAGTGTTCCAGCGGTTCTCCGAAGAAGCAGCCCGTGCAGCTGGTGTGACCCCTGCCCAGCACCAACTGATGTTGGCAATAAAGGGCTGGGACGGCACTGACCTGCCAGCAGTCGGAGATCTGGCCGAGGTACTCCAACTGCGTCACCACTCAGCAGTCGAACTCGTCCAAAGAGCCAGTTCGTCAGGATTGGTAGAGGCCGAGCCAGATGAACACGACGCCCGACGACAACTGATCAAGTTGACCACTCAGGGCGAAGAGATCCTCGCTTCGCTGTCGCTGGCTCACCGCGATGAGCTCCAACGGTTCAGAACCGAGATGGCGGATCTCCTCGACGAGTTGGGCTGAGCCGTCCGCTGATAGTCAGGCGTCGTTGAGCAACGACGCTAGGACAGCTGCTTGGCTGATCTCGACGGCCTTCGAGGCGGTCAGGAGGGTTAGCTGTCCACCCGACGCGAGCTCGTCGAGGTGAGAGAAGGCCGCTGCTGCCGGGTCCTCTGCCAACTCAGTGGAGTACCGCTCCCGAAACGACTCGTACTTTGCTGGATCGTGGTCGTACCACTTTCGCAACTCGGTGCTCGGTGCAACGTCCTTGCACCACTCATCGAGGTGGGCCTTGTCTTTGGATATGCCCCTGGGCCATACCCGATCTACAAGCACCCTTGTCCCGTCCGCAGCGTCAACCGGATCGTAGGTCCGCTTGACTGCCACTTGACGGGATCGTTTCACAGCAGGCCCAGTTCCAAGCGCGTCTCCTCGGACATCATTGACATGTTCCAAGGAGGATCGAAGACCACATTGACCTCGACTTCATCGACACCGGGGACCGACAGGATTGCTCGCTGGGCGTCACCGGAGATGACGTCACCCATTCCGCATCCCGGAGCCGTCATGGTCATGTCGAGTTCTATCAGGCGCGTCCCATCGTCTTGCATGACTTCATCGAGCCGGTAGATGAGACCCAGTTCCACGATGCTGATCGGGATCTCGGGGTCATAGACCGTCTGGAGCGCTGCACGAACCTGATCGAGAGAGAACGGACCTTTGCCGTGGAGTGTCACTGCACGCTCGGTGAGGTCACGTTCCATTCCCAACGCGTCGGAGTTGTCTCCATCCACGCGCAGTAGGACACCGAATGGTGTTCTGACCGTCACGCTGCCACCCAGGTTCTGCACGATCGTCACGGTCTCGCCAGCGGGCAGAGTGGTCGACTCGCCGTACGGAACGGTTGTCGCCGGAATATCGCGGCTCACCTCGACAACTTCGCGGGTGCCGTTCATGCTCATTGGTCTCCTCCGAGTTCGGCAGTGAATCCCGACCTGACCTGCGTCTTGACGAGATCCATGACCACCTTGCGCACAGAGTCAGTAGTCAACCGCTCGACGATCTCGTTGATGAATCCACCGACGAGAATCGCCCGGGCATCCTCGATCGGAATTCCCCTGCTGCGCATGTAGAACAGGGCCTTTTCATCGAGTTGTCCGATAGCTGACCCGTGGGTGCAGGCCACATCGTCGGCAAAGATCTCGAGCCAGGGACGAGAGTCGGACTGCGCTGCCGGGTCCAGCAACAACGTCTTGTTGGACTGATGCGCATCAGTTCCTACGGTGCCGTGATCGACCACGATGTGTCCGCTGAATGATCCCCGGGCCCGGTCGTCGATGACTCCCTTGTAGGTCTGATGGCTGGTGCCGTGACGACCTGCGTGTTCAACGGTCACGACATTGTCGATGTGTTGGGAGCCTTTGGGAAGGTAAAGGCCATAGAGATCAGTTGCCGCATGGTCACCTGCAACGAGTACATCGATCGAGTTGCGTGCAATTGCCCCGCCGAACATGAAAGCTCCGGCCTTGAGCGCCGAACCTGTCGCCTGGCGTGCGGAAATGCTCGACAGGTGTACCGATCCGTGTGCTTGGGCCTCGATCTTGTAGTGACGCAACAACGCGTTCGTGTCGAGTACCACCGAACTGAACG
>JAGQSZ010000058.1 GCA_020439285.1 Microthrixaceae bacterium | reverse complement strand
CAACGCTGGTAAGTCGACACTCAAACAGGTGATCGAGAACGCCGAGGCGCAAGCACTGTTCACCGCGGTTGGGGCAGGGTCTGGTCCAGATTTCAACCTCGATGCCAGCCGATACGGTCGCATCATCATCCTGTGCGACGCCGATGTCGACGGGAGCCACATCCGTTGCCTGTTGTTGACGCTCTTCTATCACTACATGCGTCCGATGCTCGAAGATGGCCGTATCTATGCGGCCCAGCCGCCGCTGTACACGACCAAGGTCGGAGACAAGACCGTTCACGCGTTCTCCGATGCTGAGCGTGAGCAACTGACCCAGGAACTCGCCAAGGGCAATCGTCGGGCCGAGAACATCGCGTGGGTTCGTTTCAAGGGACTCGGCGAAATGGATGTCGAGGAACTCGCCGAGACCTGTCTCGATCCCCAGACGCGCATTCTTCGTCGGATCACGATGCACGACGCCAAGGAAGTCGCCGAGGCCGGGAACCTTTTCGAGACTCTGATGGGCAACGACGTCGCTCGACGCCGGCAGTATCTCCTCGACAACTCTGATCTGGTCGACCGAGAAGCGCTCGACGTATGACACACAATCTCAAGGCGTCCCGCTTCTTGGCCGAAAATTCCAATTGTCGAGACACATGACACGCGGGCTACTTTGCCCACTGCGGTCGTGTATCGATCCAGAAATCGCAGGGGGCTGATGACCAACGATCAGAGACTGATCAAGACCGGCGGTCAACGCCTGCGCCACAGCCCATCTTTCGACGGGATTCGTGGAGCCTTGGTGCTAGTGGTCGTCTTCTACCACTCCGAGGTAGTCGCTTGGATGGGCGGCGCGCTGATTGCGATCGATTGGTTCTTTATCGCGTCCGGGTTCTTGATCACGATGATCATTCTCGACGAACGAGAAGGCACCGGCACCAACAGCCTTCGCCGATTCTACGAACGTCGCGTTCTTCGGCTTTTCCCGGCGATGTACGCCATGATCACGACATTCGCGCTGATGATGATCGCTGCCATGGTCTTCAGCAGCGAGGCACGTGAGAAGCTCGGCAACTGGTGGATCGACGCTGTGGCCGCGGCAACCTATTCCTACTACCTCGTTGCGGCCATCGTCCCGGGGAAGATAACCGGAGCGATCGGTCACACTTGGAGCCTCTCGCTCGAAGAACAGTTCTACTTCATCTGGCCGGTTCTGTTGATCTTGGTGTTGAACCGGGCGAAGCGCGGCAGCGACCGAAATCTCATAATCGGGCTAGTCGCGTTCATCGTCACCATGTTCGCCCTGCGTATCGGTCTGCACCACATAGCCATCATCCGAGCTCCGGGCGAGCCCGCCGGGTCCATCCTCTACACCGACAAGGACAACCCAACACTGGCGGGAATTCTCTACCGAATCGCAGGTGTCAGACCTGACATGATTGCGTACGGGTGCCTACTCGCTTTCGTCTACAAACGACTGCCTGATCCACTCCCCCCGAAGTGGTCAAGGGTTCTGTCCACGATCGGGCCGATAGGGATGTTCTCGATGATCATCTACATTGGCGCCGCCAACCGCCTGCCCGAGTGGCGTGTCTTCAATCGTGGCGTGCTGGATCTGATCGGTGGACCGGCCTACAACATCATTTTGGTGCTGATAGGCGTATTTGTCCTCGACCTCTACGTTCACCCCGGCGGAACAATCGCCAAGGTCTTGTCGATCAAACCACTCACGTGGTTGGGAGTCCGCTCGTACGGGATCTACCTCTGGCATGTTTTGCCGCTTCTGATCTTCCTTCCGATCATCCAGGATTCATGGGGGATTCGTCGTTTGGCACTCGGACTTGTCGCAGGCTGCATCGGGATATCTGTCGGAGCACTTTCGTTCCGGTACATCGAGAGGCCGTTCCTGCGGATGAAGGAAACAAAGTTCCGTCGTCCTCATGAGGAAACAGAACAGACCGTGAGTAGGCCACCAAGTTGAGACTCACGAGGATGACCGAGCCGACGGATTGGAAACTGGGTTGGGCTCCGCAACTCGACGGGCTTAGGGGCGTGGCGACGACGTGCGTGATGACCATGCACTTCCTGTCGCAATTCGATGCGCACGTTCGAGCGCTCGCAATCGGGGTGGACGTGTTCTTTGCCCTGTCAGGGTTCCTGATCACGACGCTCCTGTTCTCAGAACTCGACCGCAAAGGAACGATTTCGATCCGCAAGTTCTACATACGTCGCGCCGTGAGACTGTTCCCAGCGCTGTACGCGCTGCTCGCCGTGTTCCTGGTCTTCGCTGTGGTTGCGGGAGGGAAGGACCGGTCCCACTACCTAGCGGAGGTGGCCGCCGCGTTCTTCTACGTCTACAACTTCTTCGTGGCGTGGGTCGGGGTGACGGGTAACGCTCTGATCCAGTTGTGGACGCTCTCGGTCGAGCAGCAGTTCTACCTCTTGTGGCCACTGGTCTTTGTGTTCGCGTTCAAGCCAAAGAGGACCGACACAGATCTGTCGGCACGCTTGACCGCACTGACCGGGCTCTTGCTCGCGATCGTCATCGTCTTCCCGGTTTTGCGAATGACATTGCCGCATGACCTGGGTGCGCACACGGCAACATCATTCGTCTTCGGATTCTCAATCATGCGGCCTGATGCCGTCGCACTCGGATGCCTAGCTGCGTTCGCGATGCGGCTGTGGCCACCAGCCGCGAAGCCCGACGCTGCTGGACCTTCGGAGTCCAAGGTGTCGATGGCCGGCAACGTAGCGCTAGGCGTGATTGTCGCAGCGATCCTTCTAGGATCGATCGACGCGTTCAGGCCGTTCGTGTCACCGTTATCCAATCTCGCGACGATCGCCTGCGCAGTGTTCGTCTTCGATCTCGTACGGAATCCTGACAAGCCCGCTGCCCGGGTCCTGCGCCTGAAGCCAATCGTATGGATGGGTGAGCGTTCCTATGCCATGTACATATGGCATCTGCTGTTGTTCTTCGTCGTCAAGGGGTTCGTCGAAGGATTGCTGCCAGGTCGAACACGCCTGGTGGAGATAGCCGCCTTCCCCCTGTCCATGGGTTTGACGATCTTGGTGTCAATGGCGTCATGGCGTTTCGTCGAATCGCCAGCGATGAAGCTGAAGAAGAGATTTCAAGTCTGAAAAAAGGAACGGGCGGCCCTGCACAGAGCGGGCCGCCCGTTTTGTCGCTATCCGCTCGGGGGGGGGAACGTAGCGGATGCGAGACACTCGCCGGGGGGGGATTTGGCGAATGTCAGTTCTTGTGAAGGTCGCTCAGGCGGCCTTTGCCTTGGAAGCTGCGGTCTTGCGGCCGAGCAGCGGGTCAGTCAGAGGCTGAGCGGCACCGGCGATGCTGAGGGCGACCGTCTTGTTGGTGGTCACCAGCTTGCTGGCGAAACGAGCCTGGTTGTTGATGAGTTCCTTGGGGGTGGGGAGCTGATCAGCGAAGGGAACCGCAGGGATCTGCGGGACATTGTCGACGACGAAGCTGACGGCAGATGAAACTGCGTCGGTGATCGGCTTGTTGACGTTGGTGATCGCTTCGATGACCTGATCCTGGATTTCTGACACACGGTCGAGAACTGCAGTCATGTTTGTACTCCTTGGTTTGGCGGGTCGGCCCATGAGCTTTCAAGCTCCCGAGCAACTGCTTGCTGTATTGCTAACTATAGCTAGCAGTGACAACTCGGTCAACCCATTCGCTTGCAAAAGTGAGCAATGTCACTATCCCGCAAACCCTGGTCTTACACTGAGCCGGTGAGCTCTTCGGCGGGCACAAGCCCCGACAACGACCGGATTTCGGGCACCAAACCGGCTTTCGAGCGGCTGCCCATGGTCCCCATTCTGGCCGTTGTATCTGCAATCGCAGTCGGGCTGGCCAACGCGAATGGCATATCGATCGGTGACGACGGAGTCGGATACCGGGCAATCGCTGATTCGCTGCTAGCTGGCGACGGACTCGGATATTTCCTCGAGCGACCGGTGACCGTGTGGCCGCCCCTATGGCCTGCGCTAATGGCGTTCGTCGCCAAGGTCACTCCCCTCGACACTGTTGGCGCAGCGATTTTGCTCAACTGTTTGGTCGCGGCTCTGATCGTGTTCGCCGGCAATCGACTGCTCAGACTCATCACGTCGGATCCCACTCTGATCCTGATGGGCACCGCAGTTCTTGCGATCGGCCCGGCAACCGTCGGCCTAGGTCACGTACTCATGACTGATATGGCGTTCGCCCTGGTGGTCATCGTCTGGATGACCTTGTTGATCAAGGCCACGAGCGCCAGATCTCTAGGCCTCCTGATCGGCGCGGCAGCATTCAGTTGGCTGGGTTTCGGGCTGCGCTACGTGGGTCTCACGTTGATCGCCATCGGTGGACTTTGGTTGTTGTTGCAACATGGTCGTCCGTTCCTCGAACGCCTGCGTGACGGAATCATCTATGGCGTAGTCGCGTGCATCGTGCCTGTCGCTTGGATGGTCCGGAACTACTCGATCGACGAGACCTTCACCGGTGAGCGCCACACCTCGGCACGTGGACTCATCGACAACGGTTTCGATATCGCTGCGACCATCGGGCGGTTCATTCTCCCGGGTGTATTGAATGAACAGACCAAGCCATGGGCAGCAGTGGGAATTCTCGCAACGGGGCTGGCCGTGGTCGCCGTGTGGCGGATCCTCGCTGACAACAACGGCTCGAGCCGACCGACCGAAGTGATCACAGCGGGCTGGCGCCAGTTGGGTACACCGGTCGGACTCGTGGGCACTTGGACCGTTCTCTACCTCGTCTACATGCTTTACGTGCGAACGACCACCGCACTCAACCAACTCGACCTTCGGCTGTTGTTCCCCGCCTATTTCACGACGATATTCATGGGCATCGTCATCGCTGAGCGAGGGCCGAGAATAGGCGTCGAGATAAGACGTGCCCGGGTGATCGTTGGAACTTGGATGGCCGCAAATGTGGTCGCCGGGCTCATAGCGATGGTTGCTTTCGGCATGGGTCACCCGTTCTTCACCGGCGACTACCAGAGCGACACTTTCCGCGAGGTCCGTGCGAACCCGGTCCTGGCGGCGATCCCACCAGGGTGTGAAACCTATTCCAATCTCCCCAATGCCCTGTATCCACGGCTCAATCCGCGGGGTTGGAGTCCTCAACGGACTGCGCTGGAATCCATTGACCCCGTTGATGATCTTGAACGCATCGAGAAGCGATCGAAGGACCACGAGACTTGTCTGGTTTGGATAGATGAGCAGCCCGTCTATGGGCACCTGTGGACTCTTGATCAACTCAAGGATCGACTCACGTTGACCAAGCTCGGACAAAACGATTCGGTCAGCGTGTTCAGAGTCACCCCCGGGTCGACGAACTGATCCCACCGCCATCCCCGGGCCATCCCACAATCCCCGAACGTATTGGTGGAAAATGTCACGGTGCGTCCCCGGTTCAGCGTGGTTATTCCAACCTTGAACAACGCTGACTCGATCAGCCGCTGCATGACCGGGGTGCTCACTCAGACGCTTTCCTCGGTCGAAGTGGTTGTGGTCGACGTGGGATCCACCGACGGCACTCTCGATGCGGTTCGAACCCTTGGTGATTCAAGGGTTCGCGTATTGAACCATGCTGATGTCACCGAGCAGCTGGACGGACCGAGCTGTGAACATGTGCTCGGCCTGGCCCGTGCCCAAGGGTTCAGAAAGTGTCGTGGACATTGGAGCACCACTCTCGACGCCACCGACGAGGTCGACCCCGGTTGGCTGTCGCGCCTCGGCAAGCTCTCCGATCGCAGCGGCGCGGCATTCATCAGTTGTGGCGGTGACCAGCGTTTCGCCGACATGAGTCAGGTCGCGATCTCACCGGTGTCGGTTCCCTTCACCGAGATCTCGGCTTGTCTTCGCAGCGGTTCTTTCGCAGCACCGACCGCCTATTTCAGAGCATTGTCGCCTGGCGATCTGACAGACATCGTGACTGCTGGACTGGCGTTGATCGAAGCCGTGGTCGCCGATGGCCGAGATTGCGTGAGCACACCGGAGTCGTTGCTTCGTTGGAACGAAGGAGCCCCGGGATCCGCTGGTGAATCACGGGAAGAACAGGAACTCACTTGGGCGATGCAGGCCCTCGACGTTCTGTCTCGGTCGCCGATTCCTGACAGCCAGCTGCTTGCTCGGTACGCATCACTGGCAGGGGACGCGGCCAGTCGGCTCGGTCGCCGCGACGAGGCGCGCAAGTTGTTCGCCATTGCCCGGAACACACTGCCCGAGGTTCCGCGCTACTGGGTTGCATGGGCAGGTTCGCTTCTGCCTTTCCGCGTCGGACCGCACACCCATTAGCCATATAGATTGACGGGGCCGTTCACAGCCCGGGAGTAACCCATGAGCCAAACGAGTATCGACACGGCTGCCGCCGGGGCCATCGACGCCGTCAAAATCTATGGCGAGGACGACACCGAGGTACGCGCCCTCGATGGCGTAACGGTTAGCTTCGAACGCGGCCGGTTCACTGCGATCATGGGACCTTCGGGGTCCGGCAAATCGACCTTGATGCACTGCCTTGCAGGTCTCGACACGCTCACGAGCGGGCGGGTGTTCATCGCCGACACTTACCTCGACACGCTCAGCGAGTCTCAGTTGACCGAGATGCGCCGCGATCAGATCGGGTTCGTGTTCCAAGCGTTCAACTTGATCCCGACGCTGTCAGCACTCGAGAACATCACGCTTCCGATGGACCTCGCCGGCCGTAAGCCGGATCAGGACTGGCTGGATCAGGTGGTCGACATTCTGGGCCTGCGCCCAAGGTTGACGCACCGACCGAGCGAACTCTCCGGTGGACAGCAACAGCGTGTGGCGGTCGCTCGCGCTCTGGCGACCCAGCCTCAGATCGTGTTCGCTGATGAGCCGACCGGCAATCTCGATTCGCGCTCGGGCACCGACTTGTTGGAGTTCATGCGTCACGCAGTTGATGATCTGGGTCAGACGATCGTGATGGTCACCCATGATCCAACTGCTGCTGCGCACGCTGATCGGGTCGTCTTCCTGGCTGACGGTCAGATCCGTGACGAGATGATCGAGCCCACGGCTGAACGTGTTCTGGATCTGATGAAACAACTCGGCGATTAGGCACGTCGATGTTCAGAGTCGCGCTCAAGGACATCCTCGCTCGTAAGCGACGCTTAGTCACAACAGGGCTCGCGATCCTGTTGGGAATCGCTTTCCTTACGGGGACCCAGATGCTGTCCCAGACCCTCAAGGGTTCGATTTCGGCGGTATTCGACGACGCCTATGCCGGATACGACGCCGTGGTCCGGTCCCCCAAAGAACAGGATCTTGGCTTTGGCCAACGCGTCCACGTGCCGTTGCCGGCCTCGACGGTAGACGAGGTTCGCAGCGTCGCAGGTGTGGCCGCCGCGTCCGGAATCGTGGAGTCCGCCAACGCGAAGCTAATCGGAGCTGACGGCAAGGTCGCCTCGAGCAGTTTCGGCCCACCCACGATCATCTACAACTGGCAGGAGGAAAGGCTCCTCCGAACCGGCAAGGTAACCGAGGGTCGCGAACCCAAAGCCGATAACGAGATGGTGCTCGACTTCGGAAGCGCCGCCAAGGCTGGCTACCGCGTCGGCGACAAGGTGAAGATCACCGCGAACAGCGGGACTCAGACATTCAAGTTGGTCGGGTTGGTTGGCCTAGGGACCGATGGCAAGACTCCCACGGGAGCGACAACTCTCATCTTCCCAACCGCTGTTGCCCAGGAACTCGCGGATCTGACCGGCAAGTTCAACTACATCGCGGTCGCTGGCGACGAGGGGCTGAGCCAAGAAGCTCTCGCGAGCGCTATCGCTGGCGCACGACCCGAATTGCAGGTGCTAACCGGTGCCGAGTTCGCCAAGGAGAACGCCGATTCTGTCGGCCAGGTGATCGACATCTTGGCGACGTTCGTGACCGTATTCGGCTACATCGCTCTGTTCGTCGCGGCGTTCATCATCTACAACACCTTTTCGATTCTGGTTGCTCAACGAACCCGCGAGACCGCGTTGTTGCGGGCAGTTGGCGCTCATCGCCGTCAGATCGTCTTAGCGAACCTGATCGAGGCAGCATTCGTCGGATTCGTCGCTTCGATCCTTGGTCTGCTGGTCGGCACCGGCCTTGCTTCTGTTTTGCGCCGGGGGGTCTCAGCGATCTTCTCCATGTCGACGAGCCAGACCCTTCCCGGCGTGAACAACATCACCACCGCGCTTGGGGTGGGTGTGGGCGTGACTGTCATCTCATCGTTCGTCCCGTCATATAAGGCTTCTCGGGTTCCGCCCATCGCGGCTCTGTCCGAGGCAACACTCGACCGCGGGATCGTCTCGTTCAAACGAATCGTCGTCGGCTCGGGCGTGTTGTTGGTCGGTGCGGCGTTGGCCGTTGCTGGATTCGCCGAACTCGGACCCAACCCGCTGCTCATATTCGGTGCGGGAGCGGCGCTGGTTCTCATTGCTGTGTCGCTGGTGTTGGCGCCCATCATTGTCGGACCCGCCATTCGATTCCTTGGATTGTTCTCGCCGTGGCGCCGCTCGGTGGTCTCCCGGTTGTCGCGAGCCAACGCCATCCGCAATCCTCGCCGCACCGCGTCGACCGCTGCTGCTCTGACAATCGGGGTAACGCTCGTGACCCTGATCGCTATCATCGCAAGCTCAATCAAGGCGAGCGTCAGCGATGCAGCGACAGAGGCGATCAAGGCTGATTTCATCGTCAGCGTTGACACCTTCTCACTCGGCAGTGGGATCCCACCCGAGACTGTCAAAGAGATCCAGGCCCTGGACTCAGTGGCGGTGGCGAGCCCGATGCGTTTCGGTCCGGTTCGAATCACTGACGCTTATGCCCGCAAGCACGCAGCGTCGTCATCATCAGATGACACCGGTCAACTCGGCGTCGGAGCCACGTCGGATGCCCCGCCCGGCGAGGACACTTTGATCAGCGGAATCGACCCGAAGACCGCCTTCGAGTCTGTGAACTTCGGAAAGATCTCTGGGAATCCAGCTGACTTCGTCGACGGCACGCTTGCTGTATCAAAAGTGTTCGCCGAGGAGCGGGGCTGGAAGCTAGGTGATGAAATACCGCTCTACTTCGCGCAGACAGGCGAGCAGAAGCTCCGGGTCGCGTTCTTCTACACAAACTTCATCGGGTCGGCCAGCTTCCACATACCAATTGAAACCTTCAACAAGAACATGTTGAAGATGTTTGACGTCGACTACTTGTTGACAGTCCAAGCGAAAGACGGCGTGCCCCTGGCACAGGTCCGCAAAGAGCTTGATTCCGCTGTCAAAGACCTGCCGACTGTCACGGTTCAGGACTTGGGTGAGTACGTGAAGTCGCAAACCGCGCCCTTCGATACGTTCCTCGCGATCGTGTACGCGCTGTTGATGCTCGCTGTGATCATCGCCCTGATCGGCATCGCCAACACGTTGTCGCTCTCGATTCTCGAGCGGACGCGGGAGTTGGGATTGCTTCGAGCTGTTGGTATGTCGAAGCGGCAGCTGAGGCGGTCTGTGTTCGCCGAGTCGGTGCTCATCTCCGTGTTCGGAACTGCAATCGGTCTGGTGCTTGGCTTGGTGTTCTCGGCTGCCATCTCGACGGTGATCGCAGCCGACAACCCCGACATCTTCCAGTACACCGTGCCCGTACCGACGTTGGTTGTCGTGGTGATCGGTGCGATGTTCGCTGGGGTGCTCGCCGCGGTCGTTCCGGCGTGGCGCACAGCGAAGATGCAGGTTCTCGAGGCAGTGTCTGCCCTGTAGACATACCAACCAGTCGGCTGGTCGACGACTCGACTAGTTCTTCTCGGCCCCACTGGCCACGGCACGTCTGGTGACCACCGCGGTTGCCAACAGGCCCGCGAGCACTATCACCAAAGTGATCACCGCCGCAGCTTTGCCGATCGTGTCCCATCCGCTAACTATGACGGCTAGCCCGCCCAGAGCTACGCAACCGCCTGTCAGTCCGAGTGGTACTGCCGCTCCACGGTGGCCGTTGTACCAAGTGCTGGGGTTCTGGCGATCATCAGCGGACACGGCCACCGCCATGATTAGGCCGACCAACCCGGGCGATCCCGGCTCAACCTTGTCTTGGGATGCCCGCCAACTCTCAGACAGAAACAACAGTCCGAGCGCTAGGAGCGCGAGTCCTATAGCGGTGCTCATTGGGGTGCCAGTCTCAGACCGGCTTCACCTGGCTGCTTGACCAGAAAGCCTTCATGTCGATGATCAGGCCCTCATCGTTGAAAGTGAACACGTCGATGATGTCGACCGCGAACTTGTCGGACCCGACAGTGGTAACGGCACGAAGCGGAACCGCGCCAAAGTTGGCGACAGCGCGGATTGGTCCTGATATCTGCAGATCGAGCGAATCGCCTATCTCGTGGGTCATAGCGAAGAACTTCACGATGTCATCACGGCCGACGTGAGCGGGCTGATCTACAGGGTCGCTAACGACGGCATCATCGGCAAACAAGTCGCCGATGGCCTTGGAATCGCTCCGGCTATGGGCGGCCGCGTATGACTCGATGACTGAACGAATGTGTTCTTCGGAAACCATGACGCAACCGTAGTTGCCGACGCGCAGGCTGACCCGGCTAGCCAGGCGGCGCTGCCGACGGTCCGCTCTTGTTGAAGTAGACCTGCGATCGGCGCAGATGCTCACCCGTGGGATGCGAGTAGGGCCCGACCGTTGGAAACTCACCTGGTCGGGGCGGTCGTGGCGTTCCCACTGGCGGGATCACTCGACCATATTCGTTGGTGAATTCCAGTCCTCCGGGATCACCGATTGGGATGTCCGGGTTGCCCGAAATCCCGAGGAGCCCTTGGTGATGCATCCTGTGATGTCGAGGGCAGAGACACACCAAATTGTCAGTGGTGGTTGGCCCGTCGTCTTCCCAGTGGATGATGTGGTGGGCTTGCAACCACCGCGTTGAGTCACATCCGGGAGCGCGACAGGTGTACCTGTCGCGATGTTCGATGAGTCGCCGTAGACGTTCCGGGGGTGTGCGGTGGCCTCTACATGTCGATAGCGGCACGCCTTCGCGTTCCCAGATGGTTGTGATGTTGGCATCACATGAGAGCTGCCGACGCAACCAGTCCGGTAGGCGGGTACCGCCGTGCAGTTCACCTACCCAGGCGCCTTCACCATGAATAGGAGCCTCCAAATGGAGATGGACCCCGGTACGCGGAGCACGAACCGCGCCCGAGGCGCCGGTGTTGAGAATGGAGTTGGCCATCCCCGTGAACGCGTCTGTCCACGACACTGCTTCGACTCCGAGTTCCTTGTCGGTGCCGGTATCGGGACGGCCTTCGAGTCGGGCGATCTTTTTGGCTGTTTCGCGTGCGTCGTCGTGCAAAGCATCGCGGACCTTGTTCAAAGCAGTCTCGACAACCGCGCCTTCGTCAGCAGCCAAACGAATACGTGCCCACCAGGTTCCGTCGTCATCGAATCCGAATGACATGCCGTGTTCAGAACGGCCTGATGGGCGCCCACCCTTGGGCTTTTCGATATCAAAATCGTAGAGACGGGTGGCTGATGTGATCTGGTTGACTGTCGCGTTCAACGCGAGGTTGGACACCGATTCTTCATATTCGGCCGGAGTGAATCGGGCTATCGCGTGGGCCTGGTCCAAAGACAAACGACCCTGCGCCAGCAATCCGAGCGTTACTGGCAACTCAGATGCTCGTGCAGCGATAGTGACCACCCGTCGGGCCGTGACCCGGGCCACCCCTGTCTGCCACATCAACCATTGAACCGGGCTGTGGATCCCTGACCCCTGCCACAGATCGTCGCTCAAGGCTTTCACCGTCAACGTAACCAGCCGACCATCGGCAGCGTTGCGAACACCGGCTGCAGCAGCGAGGTCATCCTCGAAGTCGCTCAACGCCGAGCCAGGATGATCACCATAAGAAGAATCGAACACCAGTTCGCTTATCATGTCACCACCATACATACCGGCTGTGACAGTGAAGCGCGACTTGGGGAATTCAGCGCAGTAGCGCTCCCCCGTCCACCGGCAGCGTCACGCCGGTCACGTAGCGGGCTTCGTCGGAACAGAGCCACAGCACGGCATCCGCGATGTCGGACGCGTCGAGCCACGCAACGTTCATCGGTTGTTGTGGTCGCAAGAAGTCGGCGACGTCGTCCATGGTCGGATTCTCGAGGTCGCTGCGAACGAGCTTGGGGAATGTCTCGTTGTTGATCATCGGAGTGCCCACCGAAGTCGGGTGCACTGTGTTGACCCGGATCTGATGCGGGGCGAGTTCCAGCGCAAGGGATCGCATGAATCCGACGACGCCGTGCTTGGACGCGTTGTAGGCGGCGCTGCCGTACATGCCCTTGAGTCCGGCGATAGACGACGTGATCGCAATCGCACCGCCTTGGTCCTGTTCGATCATTCGCCGCACCGCGACCCGCACGGTGTTGAACACCCCTGTCAGGTTGGTGTCGACAGTTTCGGCCCACTGTTCCGATGTGGCGTATCTGACGGGAGCGGGGCTGTAGATGCCGGCGTTTGCTACGACCACATCGATTCGACCGAACTTCTCATAGCCCGCCACGAACACCTCACGGAGCCGGTCGAGGTCTCGGACGTCGGCGACATCGGCGTGCATCGCACCGCCGGCGGCTTCGACTGACTTCACGGTTTGTGCCAGGTCTTCTTCGGTGGCGAGCGGATAGTGGGTGTTTGGCAGGTCCTCACAGCGATCGACTCCGATGATTCGAGCACCTTCGGACGCGAATCGGATGGCGTGTTCTCGCCCCTGGCCACGGGCGGCTCCCGTTATGAAGACAACCTTGCCCTCGAATCGCCTGCGGTTGTTGCTCGACTCTTGCCCCATGGTTGTCACGGTCCCTTCGGATTCGCTTGTTGTGTGTTCAACCGAAGGTTAGGCCCCGATAGCCCTGTTTGAATCCGGCTTCGAGGAAGGCTTGTTCCCAGGTCGATCCGGTGGTCGTCTCACCGTCGATGCTTGTGATCTGTAGTCGGCGGGCCCGGCCACTGACCACGAGTTGGGCAAGTGCCCCGACCCAACCCGGGTGACGCTGGGCTCCCTCGAAAGTCAGGAGTTTGCGGCCACCACGTTCGAGATACGCGCACAGTTCCCCATCGGCGATGAATGCGTAGGCACCGATAGAACGCGACGGCGAACCTGTTGATTCGGGCCAACTGAGCGCTGCCCCGAAGGGTTGTGCCGGGTCGGTCGCTGCGAGGACCGTGACCGAGGCTTCCGAATCAGCCGACGGGGAGTCAACCCTCAGCAGATCGACCGCTCCGGTCTGAGCGAACTGTGCTGCGCCCAGTCCCTCCACGAAGTAACCGCGACGAATCTGGCCGCGTTCTTCAAGGAGTTTCAGAACGGGATATACGCCCGCGAATCCGCCTTCGATCCCCTCGGCAAGGGCCATTTCGCGGGTCAACACTCCGTAGCGTTCGAGCAGTTGCATCGCCCGGGTCATCGCCGCCACGCTCGGATTCGGTTTGAGTTCGAGAAGTGGCTGAACAAGTGACCAACGTCCGGCACCAGCGGGTGGACCAAGGCCTGCAACTCGACGGTTGGCTCCCGGCGTGCGTCGGGATCTGGCGCCACTTCGGGCCTGCGCAGCAGAACTCGGACGACGGCTCTTAATCCCTCCGACTCTGGCGCGTAGCGGAGCGAACGAGTCGGCTGTGACCTGTCCTGCCCACACCAGGTCCCACAGCGCTTCAAGAACCGACTTCTCATCAGAGGGAAGTCCAGCAGCTTCGACCGAACGGACTATGTCGGCCCAGAACGAAG
>JAGQSZ010000057.1 GCA_020439285.1 Microthrixaceae bacterium | reverse complement strand
AGTCATGCCCGAAACGAACAGGCCAGCAGTGTTGCCCTCGTCGACAACAACAGCGTTGTCAGGCAGCAGCGCCCCGATAGCCATAGCGAAGGTCTCCGCTGTAAGTGGACCTGTCGGGAGTTCAGGACGTGAAGGTTCCACCAGGGGGATCTGTTGATCCTGGGCACCCAAGGCCGCGACCAGTGCATTCAACGCAGTGAGGGAGTCCTCCCCCGGCACTGTCAGAACGTGAACCTCGCAGCCCTCTGGAACCAGATCCGATGGACGTTCCGGATATGCGAAGAACGAAACCGGAGAGGACGTCTCAACCAGGATCAAGTGCTGCAGCCCGTTCAGTTGCATCTGAGCAAATTCAGCCAGGTAACCGAGACGGTCAACCGCCGGTCGGCCCGCACCGCGTTGGAGACGTGTCGGGAAGGTCTCACAGATGAGCTTCGCTCCCGTGGCCGACGCGACCTTGGTAGCCGAGACAAGACCAGCCTCCATGACTGACTGGCCACCCATCAGGATTCCGACTGATTCGCCGGATCGGAGAACCGATGCGATGGACTCGACCCGCTCGCTATCGACTTGTGCGTACTCGGGAACCGGCAGCGGCTCAGCAGGACCAGAGGACTCGAGCCAGCAGACATCGGCAGGCAGGATGAGGGTTGCGACCTGGCCCGGTCGTCCATAGGCCGCCTGGATTGCTTCGGCGGCGTCGCCACCTACTTGATCCGGGTCGGTTGATCGTTTGATCCAACCGGATACTCCCTTGGCGATGCTGTTGATATCGCTCTGCAGAGGAGCGTCGTACTTGGCGTGATAAGTGGCGTGATCACCGATGATGTTGACCACTGGAACCCGGCCACGTCGGGCGTTGTGAAGATTGGCCAATCCGTTGCCCAGACCCGGGCCCAGGTGCAACAGCACAGCGGCAGGTTTGCCTGCCATGCGCGCATATCCCTCGGCGGCACCAGTGGCTACACCTTCGAACAGCGCGAGTACCGAATGCATATCGGGCACGTCATCGAGTGCTGCAACGAAGTGCATCTCTGAGGTGCCGGGGTTCATGAAGCATGTATCAACGCCCGCTGCTACGAGTGTCTCTATCAGGGCATGTGCGCCGTTCATTTCGTTCCTATTGGTTCAGGTGGCTCGGGGTTCGTCCCGGATGGCCAAGGGAGAGAAGTTGGATAATCGAGGGGAGGGATCAATCCTCGCCGGCGAAGAGGATCCCGGGGTTGAGGATCCCGAGCGGGTCGAAGGCTCGTTTGATGTCGCGCATCAGGTTGATCTTTGTCTGTGATTCGAGCGCGTTGAAGTACTTCTTCTTTGCGACGCCGATCCCGTGCTCGCCCGATATCGCGCCGCCGAGTTTCATGGCGGAAGCGAACAGGTCCATCAACAAGGCGCCGCGCTTGTCGTCATCTGCGCAGAACACGCCCATGTGGACGTTGCCGTCGCCAGCGTGGCCACATCCAGCGATCCACGCCTCATACTCGGTGGCCAGGCCGCTGACGGTGTTCATGAATTCGGTGATCTGCGCCCGGGGCACGACGACGTCGATCACGTCGTTGGCTCCATTGGCCTTCGCCATCCAGAACGCCTTCTCACGGGCTTCGATCAGTGCAACTGCTGAGGACGCCGGCAAGCTGTAGACGTCCATGGCGCCCATGTCGAACATCTTCTCGGAGAGGAACTCGCAGTCTTGTTCGAGCCGGTCCTCATGGGTGTTTTCCATGACAATGACCAGATATGCGAGAGCAGTTCCCTTGATCTCTTGTGGGATACCGAGCTCCAAGCCGGTGTATGACTCAACCGCGGACATCGTGAGCAGATCTATGTATTCGAGGATCAGTGGGCCGAGACCCGTGTCGATGATGCGCGGAACAGCTGTGGTGACCTCTTCGAGTGTGCGGAACGGGATCAGCAGGGTCTGTTGGTGCTTCACCCTGGGATAGAGCCGCAGGACTGCTTCGGTGACCACTGCGAGGGTGCCCTCACTACCGATGATCAACTGGGTCAGGTCATATCCGGTGGAGGACTTGACGAACTTGCCGCCGGTACGAATCACTTCGCCGTTTGCGAGTACCGCGTTGAGACCCAGCACCTGGTGTCGAGTGACGCCGTACTTGACGGCCCGCATCCCGCCAGCATTGGTGGAGATGTTGCCGCCGAGGCTGGCCGAATATTCCCCCGGATACACGGGATACACCAGGCCGTGTTCGGCGGTTATCTCGTCGAGCTCGTTCAGTCGGATCCCCGGTTGGACGACAGCGGCGTGGTTGTCCTCGTCGATTTCGATCACCGAGTTCATCTTGTCGAACGCGATGACGAGTGATTCGGACCCAGGTGTTGCAGCGCCTGACAGACCGGTCCCTGCTCCCCGTGGCGTCACAGGTATGCGCTCAGCGCTGGCGAAACGCATGATCTCGACGACCTCTGCCTCGCTCTCTGGCAGCACGACCGCAGCGGGCTCGACCGCGGACACGGTGAGGCTCTCGTCGTGGGTGTAATCGTCAGCCAAGGACGAATCGAGGATCCGTTCCGCGGGTACTACCTCGGCCAGCCTTGTCCTGATATCTGTCACGTGTGCCCTCCGAGCCCTGCTAGAAGCATGTGGTGAAATGGGGTGCAGATCTCACCAGTCCGAAACGGCGAAACTCCATCGACCCAGTGTCGCCACCCGAGACCCTAATTGATCCAGTGGCCCTCATGAGACTCGACCGCGAAGGCTTGGATGGTGGCGGAAGCACCAATTGGAGCGCGGGTTGTGAGACCCGGGACTTTGGAACAATTGGGCAATGAAGCGTCCGGCGACAGATGGAACCGAGTTCGTCATACCGTTGGCTGAGTTCAGGGCTCGAGGTTCCCACGATGGCCCCGGATGGACCCAACAGGTGGGTTCAAAGGCCCACTGGCTAGCGGTGGCGATGAACGATGCGGATATCGCCGAACTCGGTGTCGTCGTGCCAGACGGTTTCGTTGTCACATCCAACGCATACTCCATGATTACGGGCCTCGGCGCTGATGCCGGGACCAGTGACCGCAGCCTGCCAGTGGCGATCAGAGAGGCGATCTCCGGAGCCGTTGGCGACCTTCTTGCCACTGGCGCACAGGTTGCGGTCAGGTCGAGCGCTTCGGTCGAGGACGGACCAAAGGCGAGTTTCGCCGGCGAGTTCAGATCGATCCTCGGAGTGTCGACGCACTCAGATGTGCTTGAGGCCTACGGGCTCGTTGTCGAATCCGCCCGCAGCGAATCAGCGCTGAACGCATTCGACTACCTGGGCATCGAAGCGGACTCGGTGACCATGCCGGTCCTTGTTCAACGCATGGTCGGGTCACCGTCCTCGGTTGGCGGAGTTCTACTCAGCAGGTATTCCACTTCGGGCACCGCCGGTGTTTTGATCGAAGCCGCAAAGGGAGGACCCCGGGGCGTGGTTTCTGGTGAGGTCGACCCTGTCACTCTGGTGGTCGATTCCAAGGGTCCAGCCATCGAACGGGATCCTTGCGGATCTCAGAATCTGGTACCGCCCCACGTTGTGGACACCCTGAGCAGACTCGCCGGTGTCGGGGAGGGACTCGTCGGCGCAGCGGTGGAGATCGAATGGGTCTGGGACCCCGATGCGGACAGGACATATCTGGTCCAACTGCGACCCTTGGTGGATCCATCTGACCGCATGCACACCATCGGTGCGCCACATCCGCCGGGTAGTCATACCGGAGCGGGATCCGAGCCTAGATATGGTCACGTGGTCGCGGCCTCGGGTCTCGGGGTCGGAACCGGTGTCGTGTGGGCCGAACCGCTAGTGGCCCGCTCTGTCGATGAAGCGTTGGAAATATGGAACGATCCTCGGTTCACCGACGGGTACGTGCTCGTTGTAGACACAACATCTCCAGATTGGCTCCCGCTCATTCGTGGAGCTTCAGCCGTCGTGACAGATACCGGTGGTCGGACCTCCCACGCCGCAATCGTCTGTCGAGAGCTCGGCATTCCGGCGGTTCTCGGATGCGGCACCGCCGTCGAGGCGATCAGTCGGGCCGAGGGACTGATCGGTGTCGCCTTGGATGACTCAGGTGTGGGAACGGTTTTCGTTCAGAAACGGTCGACCGACGGTTGAGCTTCGAAGTCGTCTGGTTGATGGACCATGTGCGTTTGAACGGGCCCGCCAAGTGATCCTTCGTCAACCAGCGTTGGTCTTGGTCCGGTGCAGCGGGTCGCGAACAATATGACGATGAGAAGGATGGCCGCTACGAGCACTGTCGATGGCAGCGGCATCTGCACACGTACGTTGCTCAGATCGCGCGACTGCCCGATCAATTCAGGGTCACCGAGTTTGCGATAGTCGATTCCAGGGGGAGGGTCGAGAATTATCGAAGCGGTCCGAACCGCGTCGGGCGACATTTTGAGCATCGATGCGACTGTCGATTCCGGATAGCCACACAAGTGGACCAACGCACTCACAACTCGTTCCTGACGAGATGCTCTGACGAGGCGCCTGCGCATGGCCTCGCGTAATCCCAAGAATTCGTCGTGGCTCGTGTCTCCGTGGGCGTTCCCGTCGATGCGGACGCTCTGATCGATTGTGAAGTCGATCAGCATTGGTAGCCAAACCTCGACCGGAGCATTCGAAATGTCTGCTTCTTGGTCTGCGCCAAAGCGACTTCTGACGCGTTGAGCCGCTGTGGAAGCAACTGCCCAGGCAGCTGCTTGTGACCCCAACAGCCGGTATGCCACCGCATATGAGTTCGATTCGAGAGGGTCGGTCATCTAGGTCCAGACAGCATTCAAAGCACTGAAGAGCGAGCCGTTCCTCCTCGGGAGCGACCGCGATGAGTACACGCTATGTGTTGTTGCCCCACGGGTACTACAACTCGGTCCTGTTTGGTTCCAAAGGTGTATGCACATCCCGTTGGGTCCTGCGGGCCAGACTGTCTTGGTGACAGAGGAGCCACAGGACAAACCTGATGGACAGGAGCACAAAGCGCCCCGACGCCAGTACTTCGTTCCAGCACCAGACACCAAGGCGCCCTCGGGTTCACGTGCCGCCGTGCCCAAACCGCAGAACTCGGGCACCAGTCATTCAGCGCCTCGGTCCACGCCGCCGCGAAATCGGCCCGGACCTGCAAAATCGACCGGGTCTGCACAGCCGCCGCTGGCGAGGAAAGCTCAGCCACCGGCCCCGGCCCGCAAGCGACGCCGGTTCCGTTTCAGATGGCTTTTGGTCATCCCAGTCGTTGCGTTGATCGTCCTCGGGTTCTTCGCCTACAGGGCGGTATCCACGTTCAATCGCATTGAGCGAGTGGACCTACAGGGTTCACTTGCAGCATCAAATGGAACCACGACGAACTACTTGTTGGTGGGCTCGGACTCGAGAGCAGAACTCGACCCGGAAGGTTCTAGTGGGGTAACTGGGAGTCGAGCCGACACGATCATCGTGTTGCGTCTGAGCCCCGAAGGTTCACAAATGATGTCGATCCCGCGTGACTTGTGGGTGCAGATTGCGGATACAGGGCAGAACGGGCGCATCAACGGGGCATTCAACCGGGGTTCAGCGAATTTGGTCAGGACCGTGACCTCCAACCTGGACATCCCGATCAATCACTACGTCGAGGTCGGATTCGGTTCCTTCGCTGGACTCGTTGACTCACTCGGCGGTGTGCCTATCGAGTTTCCGTATCCTGCGTTCGACAAGCAGTCGGGGCTGAATATCACTGAACCGGGCGTGCATGTTCTAAACGGTGAACAGGCACTCGCCTATGCCAGGTCTCGTCATTTCGTCGAGATCGTCGACGGTAAGGAACGCAAAGACCCGACCGGGGATCTCGGTCGCCAGCAACGTCAACAGACCTTCCTCAGAGCTGCGCTCGGTGCACTGGGTGAGTCACGGAATCCAATCGAGTTGCTCTCCGCTGCAGACTCGATGTCGGGGGAGTTGAAGGTTGACGATGGCCTCGGTATGCGCGACATGTTCAACCTGGCTCGCAAACTAGGCGCCGCCAGCCCAGAGACCGTCGTATTGCCGACGCGCAATGTTCGTAAGGGGAAGGCGGCGGTGCTGGAGCTTGAAGAACCCGCGGCACAGGAGGTCCTCGCCGGCTTCCGTTAGGATCTGGCCATGTCAACCGAATGTCCAGCAGCGGACGGATCCTCACCACGCCAAACTCAGTTCTCGGGCCCCATGCCGATGTGCATCGACCCCGACAAGACCTACCAGGCGACCATAACCACCAATCACGGGACGATGACCGCATTCCTGCACGCCAAGGATGCGCCTCAGACGGTCAACAACTTCGTCTCGCTCGCCAGGTACCACTACTACGACGGACTCATCTTCCACCGCATTATCCAGGGCTTCATGATCCAAGGCGGATGCCCCGAAGGATCCGGGCGCGGTGGCCCCGGCTATCGCTTCGCTGACGAGTTGCCAGAACCCGGCCGCTATCAGATCGGTTCTCTGGCAATGGCGAACGCTGGGCCCAACACCAACGGAAGCCAGTTCTTCATCATTTCCGGCGCCGATGGTGTCCGGCTGCCACCGCAGTACTCACTTTTCGGAAAGCTGATTGCTGGCGAGGAAGTACTCGGAGCGATCGAAAAGGTTTCGACCGGTCCGGGCGACCGACCACGCAACGACGTGATCATCGAATCGATCGTGATCACCGAATCCTGATCAACGCTGAACTCGAAGCAGCGCTCAGCTAGACCCATACAGGAGTGCCATAAGTGGGTAACAAGACTCGAAGGGCGCGTACGCCCATGAACAAGTCACGGTCGAGTCGCAGTCGAACCGTGTTGGGCATGTCTGCTCTTGGTGCGATTGTCGGGTTGGCGACCTATCTGGTGGCACGTTCCCGGCGTGACGGGGCAGATTCCCAACCGAGCCTTCTGCCCACCTCGCGCAGCTATCGAACTGCTCAACTAGCGGGCATGGGAGCGCGTACCGGAGCGAACCTCGCGACGATGAAGGCGAGGAGCGTGTTCGCATCCGAGGAGCGCAAGGACGAACTACGAGCACAGTTCGAACTCCAGTCAGCCGAGCAGGTGGCTGAAGCCCTCGGGAACATGCGTGGAGCGATGATGAAGCTCGGCCAGATGGCAAGTTACCTCGATCAAGGCCTGCCAGAACCGGTTCGCAACGCACTTGCACAGTTGCAGTCCGATGCGCCGCCGATGAGCTTCGACTTGGCTAGGGGAGTGATCGAATCCGAGTTGGGTAAGCCCTTGTCGGAGCTGTTCGCGAGCATCGACGAGGATCCACTAGCTGCTGCTTCTATCGGTCAGGTTCACCGAGCGGTGACCCTCGACGGTGTGGAAGTCGCTGTGAAGGTCCAGTATCCGGGTGTCGGCGAAGCTGTTCAGGCAGACCTGGCGAACTCTGATCTGTTGTTCCAGATGATGGGCATGTTGTTCCCCGGGCTCGATCCCAAGCCACTGGTGAACGAGCTACGGGACCGTGTTGTTGAGGAACTCGATTACGGACTCGAGGCCTCCAACCAACAGACGTTCGCGGATGCCTACCGGGGGCACCCGTACATTCACGTTCCCGATGTGGTCAAGGAACTCTCATCCAAACGAGTGTTGACCACCGAACTAGCCCAAGGATCCAAGTGGGCCGAAGTGATCGAGTGGTCACAACAAGAACGCAACCTCGCGGCAGAAACGCTTTACCGGTTCGCGTTCGGCAGCATCTATCAACTCCACATCTTCAATGGCGACCCGCATCCCGGCAATTACCTCTTCAGGCCCGGTGGCCAGGTCACGTTCTTGGACTTCGGACTGTGTAAACACTTCACCGAAGAAGAAGTGAAGATCTTCGAAGAGATGATCATCGCGATGGTGCTCGACAATGATGTCGCTCGATACATCGAGATCATCAAGTCGATCGGCATCCTGCCCAAGGATCTGGAAGTCGACGAGAGTGCCGTCCGCGAGTACTTCGGCCACTTCTATGAATTCGTGTTTGAAGACGTGGAGATGGAGATGACTCCGGAGTATGCATCTGAGTCGATCCGGCGTTTCTTCGATCTGACCAGCCCCCACGCGGAACTGATGAAGTCCGCGAACCTCCCTCCGTTCATGGTCATCATCCAGCGCATCAACCTTGGCTTGTTCGCATTGTTCGGCGAACTGCATGCCACCGGAAACTGGCGAAGAATCGCCGAAGAACTCTGGCCCTTCGCAGATGGGGAACCATCAACACCGATGGGACTCGAGATCGATCGTTGGACCAAGGCCAAGGCAGCGGCGTCGGCAACTGACTGACTGCGGCGATCGGCGATCGCTGCTGAGTCGTTACTCCACGAGTCGAATCGGATTTCCTAGAATGGCTGCCGACCAGGTCGTGATGTCATTTACCACCACACCAGTGGGGTACTTGGCCTTGATCTTGATCCAACACCCAGTCGGAATGGTGTCGTTGCACGTGTAGTTGCTCGGTATGGGCACGTCGATGACGATCTCCCGCCCGTTGTACTTCGAGTTGTTCACGTTCTTGAGAGTGCAAGTGCTCTTGACGATGTCCGACGAACTGATGGTTCCGTTGTCCTTGGAGAACTCGCAGTTGGAGAACACGTCCGACTCGGAGTATTCCCCGGCAGCTCTCGGCGGAAGTACCTGGAGTTCGCCGGCGTCGCTTGCGTCGCCCATGTCGAAGAGCCTCACCCGGAGTGTTCTGCCTGCGTCATTGGGCATGATCCTGGCGAGGTAGAAACGGGTGTCTGCGCCAGCAGCGTTGGCGAAGATCGGCAGGCGGCCCTTGGCGGAGAGCGTCACTTTCGACCCATCTAGGGACTTGGCGCCGGTCGTTCCGAAGCCTGCCCGGAACGACATTGCGTTGTTTCCCTTGGTGGCAACGCTCGAGTCGTCAGAAGTGAGGTTGGGCGACTTTGCGTTGGTTCGCATCTGGATGATGTATTCCCCGGTCTGAACAGAACCTGCTGGTATCGAACAGATCTGGGTCCACCGCCGGAAGCCCTCGGCGAACGTGATGTTGCCATCATTGGGATTGATGACACTCTCCGAGGCGTTCATCAACGTGTCATAGATATAGCGCGACGGCGTACCTGCTGCGGCAGGGTTGAAGCCGCGAACCAGAGTTGGCTTGCAAGTCGCCGTGTTTATTATCGGATTGTCCTTGTTGTTCCAGGGCGTCTCGTCTGGCGCACGGACCAGGAACGTCGTCTCGAGAGTGCCCTTGTAGTTGCTGGTCCCCGGAACGTAGTCACCGGTGCAGTACCGGCTGGCGGTGCCCGATGCGAAACGTGTTGCAGCGTCGGCGTACTTGGTCTTGAGAGCCGTGTAGCCGCCAGTGCCATTGATCTGCTGGCTGGTTGGCATGTTGGTTCCACAGTTCGAGTTGACGTTCACCCACGCAGCGTCGAACACCTCGAAGATCAAGGGCTGGCCCGACACGACCTGGGCGACCTTCATCGAGAAGAAGTAGCCGTCCTTGTCGTACTCGTTGTTTGTTCCAGAGCTGCATCCGACCTCGGCTGGGCTCGCTGTGCAGACCTTGTTCTGGTATCGGTCGCCCTGGCCTTTACCCGTCTGAGGGCCTTGCACCGTTACCCACATCTTGACACCGGGGTCGGTGTCATCGGGATCGTTGCCCATCTTGTTCTCCGGTGAACCCATTGGCACCGGCGACACGAACTCGGCAACCGCTTGACGGGTGAGTGTGACCTCTTTGACGCCCAGGAGAGCGACGAAATAGGTGGGTACCTTGTACGTCACCGCAACACGAAGCCTGTTCGGATTCGGTTCCTGGGTAACGACGACAGTCGAGTTGGTACCGGCCCCACTGGTGATGAAACCATTGCGTGCAAGTTCCCGTTTGGCCACGGTCGTCGCGTTCGTTAGATCGCCGGGCAGGTAAACGACACCAGCGTGGGCGCCTGCGTCGGCACCCTTTTGCATGCGTTCTGCCTGTGCCCACCAGTTGGAGAGGTCTACTGCGAATCCAGCCATCGCGATCAGTGCGAGCAGCATCAGCGCGAACCAGATGACTACGACTCCACGTTCGGACCGTTCGGTTCGTTCCGCTCTGTGGGCATGAGAAATCTCAGACATTGGGCCTCTCAACAGCTATCCGATGGCACCGGCTCGAGCCTCATTACTGTGTGGCCACCGATGGTGCGGCTCTGACCGAACATTCCGGTGATGTACTTGTGCTTGGTCTGCACATACACACCGATGGACTCGACGTTTGCGATAACGCAGCGCTGCGGGTCGGGCCATGACCCGCTTTGACGGACCATCTTCTTGGTAGTCGGGTTCCACGTGTAGCGGATGCAACGACTTGTGCAGCCGCCTGACATGTTGGCTCCGGGGAAGCCTCCAGTCGGAGCACCGTTTGCGCTCGTAGAGTCCACTCGGTAGATCGCCATGCCGATCGGCTCGGCGTTGTTCATGACCTTGAGGTCGGCCTCGGTCGCTGCCACGATCTGAGCGAGAGCAGCTGTCTGTTCGCCGGTCTCGACGGTACCGATCTTGGCTTGGGAGTAGAGCGTCGCAGCCAGACGAGCTCCGCTTCGAGTGGATGCGATCGTCGTCGAGTAGTTCGAGTACAGGAGACCGAACTCCATGATTCCGATGACGATCATGATCATCACCGGCAACACCAACGCTGCTTCAACGATCACAGCGCCTCGTTGGCCACGTACCCGCTTGGTGGCTCCCTGTGGGGGCCTGCCAACCATGCGGAGATCACAGAGTGGGATCATCGGCTGAGCCCCGTTTCTTCTTTGGTCCTCACATAGGGTCTGTCGGCCCATTGCTATGAGACCTTTAGATCAATTGCCGATCGGCTTCGATCTTTGGGAAGCGACCTGGGCTAATGGGCGGCCTTCACCGATACCACGCCGCGAAGCTGGCGTTCAGCATTTGTACATCCGCAACTGCCATCATTTCCCGTGCCGAATGCATCGACAGTTGAGGGGCCCCAACATCCACGGTAGGAATCCCGAGCTGTGATGCGAGCAACGGACCGATTGTCGATCCGCATGCCATATCGCCGCGATGTGAGTATTCCTGCACCGCTATTCCGGCGTCTGCACACACCGATTTGAACAGTCCAGCGGTGGTTGAGGAGGTTGCATAGCGTTCGTTGGAGTTGTACTTGATGGCCGGCCCTCCGCCAAGGGCGATGTGATGGCTGGGCTCGTGGCGCTCCGGATAGTTCGGATGCGTAGCGTGGGCCATGTCCGCTGAAAGCAGTACTGATGAGCCGAGTGCTCTGAGCCAGCTCTGTCTTTCGATGCCCAATGCCGATGCCCTCAGTTCAAGTACCCGACTTGGCAGCGAGGAATCGGCGCCCCAGCTAGTTGCGGATCCCACTTCCTCGTGATCGAACAGCATCAAGAAGGTTGGGCGTTCCGAGTCTTCTGCGACTTCGATCAAGGCATCGAGTCCAGCGAAACAACTTGTCAGATTGTCGAGACGGGCAGCGCACAGGAATTCACCGTCCGCGCCGATGATCGAATGGTTCTGGAAATCGAAACACGCCAAGTCCCAAGCCAGCACGTCACCGGGTTCCACGTCTATCTGTTCAGCGATCCATGCACCGAACGGGACGCCTTTCCCATCGGGAATTCCCCAGATGGGAGTCATGTGGCGCTGACGGTCAAGTACCAACCCTCGGTCGCCGATTTCCCGGTCGAGGTGAATTGCCAACTGTGGGACACGCAACAGGGGAGCGTCGCAGCGCCACAATATG
Source organism: Microthrixaceae bacterium (assembly GCA_020439285.1). GTDB lineage: Bacteria > Actinomycetota > Acidimicrobiia > Acidimicrobiales > Microtrichaceae > JAGQSZ01. The sequence continues at coordinate 2,071 of JAGQSZ010000057.1, read as the reverse complement.
TCTCGCACAGCGCTACCGGAACCGGTGCTAGTCGACGATTCACGGACCGTGATCCTCCCTGCCAGTCCGAGGTCACGGTCCAACCACGAATTGAGAAGAGCCCCGCCGTAGACCTCGACTCCGAGCTGCGAGATTCCTGCGGTGACCATGTCTGGACGGGGACGGATCCGCAGATTGGGCGAATCGGTATGCGCGGCGATGTATCTGCCGGGACGATCAGGACTTGCACCGTCGACCCACGCGATCAGGACCCCACCTGTTTGGTAGTACGCCCGACCAGAAGCACTCGGTTCCGACGGATCGAACTCCTGGAACCCGCTCTGACGAAGCATTTGCACTGCCGTGGCCACAGCGTGGAACTGAGTGGGTGACCTGTCGATGAACTCACCGAGCGAGTGTGCGGCTGCGGGGTCGACCCTCATGATGCTCCCTTTGTTGATGACGTCGTGACTTCAGAGTTTTCCGGTTCTGCATTCACTCCAGCGCATCCCGCGAGGTTCTTCATCTTGGTCTGTTCAGCGTCTGCTTGGGTACCCGTCAACGGTACGGGTACCCCATTGTTGATGCGGGCTGGCACCCATTCGAAAGAGTCGACGCGTGAACCGGTTACCGACACTCGAAGAACTCCTGTTTCCCTGCCTACTGCGCTCCCGGGATGGAAGATGAAATTCCCGAGCCCGTACGCAACGAGTTTCTCTCCTATGAATCCGACACCTTGGAGCCGATGTGCGTGACTACCAACCACGATGTCAGCCCCGGCGGCGAAAAGCGCCTTGGCCAGTTCTACTTGACGACTGTTGGGACAAGTCTGGGTCTCCCGCCCGTAATGCAAGAACACGACGAGGGTGTCGACCTCTGGTCGGGTTGTTCTGACAGCGTCGAGCAGTTGCTGCTCATGGGAATCCTTGGTGCTGGCGATGCCCGGCTGTGAGTCTGTTGCAGTCCATTTACTAACGAGATTCGCGTCGAACACGTCGTTTGCTCCGAAGAGTGCTATCTGTTGTCCTTTCACCTCAACGACATGAGGTTGGTACGCCTCTGAAGCGTTCGAACCGATTCCAACAATCGGTATTGCTCCCGTCGTTCGTAGGCTCAGCGATGTGGTGAACCGGTCTGGGCCGTAATCCATGCCGTGATTGTTCGCCATAGTGACAACGTCAACGCCAGCGGCTGCCAGTGCTTCGAGCGCTGAGGGTGGGGTAGCGAATGTAAAGGTCTTGTTTTGGGGTGTCCCACCGGACCCGACGGCTGCTTCTAGATTGACCATCGTCAGATCTGCAGAGCTGAGCACTGGAGCAATGGCTTTTAGGACCGAGCTTGGATCGGTGGCGAGAGCGCCGTCGAGACCTTGGAAGCTCGAATCGCCCGCAAATGCGATCGTCACGGTCTGACCGCTGCCGAGGGGACCTCGGGCTTCGGTGGTGGAAGTTGTAGAAGTTGACGAGTCGACCGAGGTGGAACTCCGTTGCGTGGCTTCAGTGGAGTTGTGCGTGGCGTTGGATGACGTGGCGCCGGTGCCCTGCGAGTTTTTTGAACACCCGAGTAGAGCCAACGCGCCGACAACTGCAACTGCGGCGACTGTCCTGGCTGAATGCCCGAGCACCAGCAAGACACGTCGCGCCTTCCCGTGGATCATGACCATGAACCTATCCGAGTTGACTGGCCCCGCATTGCGCTTCAGTGAAGCCTTCGAATCGGTCCCTGGTGCCCGTCGCGCCTGATTCGACCACTCGCCGTTATGCAACGAGGCCGTCACTGGAGTGAACTAGGGTGCCCGATCTCAAAATCACCATGGCCGGGCTGTCAACTATCTGATGATTCAAACTTCTCCCATCCCCGTTGTCCTGGTCCACTGGAACCAGCCAGGTCCATGTGCGACCACTATCGAGACGTTCCTTGGGTCATCGCTCAGTGTCAACGTCACTGTCGTCGACAACGGATCCGATCCGGTTGCATTGGCACAACTGCGTGGCGCGGCGGAGCGAATTAATGCGAAGTGGACCAAGCAAAGAGCAACGACGGCGGAGTCTGGTGGGCCGAATGTTCCTACGTCGGGACCCAAGGTGAGACT
>JAGQSZ010000056.1 GCA_020439285.1 Microthrixaceae bacterium | reverse complement strand
TATACGCTCCACCGGCGGCAGACGGACCGAAAAGGCAACAGACCTGAGGGACTTTCCCAGACAGCCTGACCTGGTTGTAGAAGATCCGACCCGCTCCTCGGCGCCCAGGGAACAACTCGACCTGATCAGTGATCCGTGCGCCTGCTGAATCAACGAGCCACACCACGGGAAGCTCATCGCGCAGGGCTGTTTCGGTCAGCCGAACGATCTTCTCGACGGTGCGGGCACCCCACGAACCGGCTTTGACCGTCGGATCATTGGCCATGATGCAAACAGGTCTGCCGTCTACTTCTCCGACACCGGTGACCACGCCATCGGCGGGCAGGTTGGGGTCCATGTCCTCGCGGTAGGCACTGTTCGCAAGCAGTTGATCTTCGACGAATGTGCCCGGATCGCACAGGAGCGCGATGCGGGCACGTACGAAGAGCTTGTTCTGGGACGCGAGCTTGTCAGCTCCGGTCTCCAGGTTGCCCCGAAGTGCCCGGGAACGGGCCGCTGCGGCCCGGGCTACAGCGTCGGAGCTCACCCGTTCGTGACGCTGATCAGATCGACGACGAACACGAGAGCGTCACCAGGTGCTGGTCCACCATTGCCGTAGGCCAACTCGGCTGGGATCACCAGGGTGCGACGACCGCCTTCTTTCATCCCAAGCAGTCCTTTCGACCAGCCCTCGATGACACCGTCGAGCGGGAACGTGGCCGGCTGTCCCCGACTCCAGCTGCTGTCGAATACTTCGCCTGTGCTCGCTGCAGCGCCCGAGTATTGAACGGTAACGGTCGCGCCTTCCTTGACCTCTTTGCCGGTTCCGACAACGTCGTCGGTGATCTTCAGCTCTGTTGGGATCTCAGCCTTTGACAGTTCAGGTTCGCCCCGCTTTTCGGCTTCGGCAGCGAACTTCTGAGCGTCGCCAGATGCTGCGCTTTCGTTGCCTGATTCGGCCTGCGATTGGGTGTCAGTCTTGGTTGCATCATCGTCAGACGACGAGCATGCGCCAGCTACGAGCACCGTTGCGGCAGCGACGCCCACGAGTACCCGGTTCAATCGAGTTGATCTCATCGGTTTCCTTTCTTTCAGCGCGCACAAGCGGTGGCGCATTCACAAACTGCTTCGCGGCCCAGATCCCCAAAAGGGTCCTAGCGCCAGCTGACGTCCACCAGGTCAACTGTGAACACCAAAGTTTCGTTCGGCGCGATTCCGGCGCCGGGAGGTGGGTGTGGCCCATAGGCCATGTCGCCGGGGATGACCAGAGTTCGGCGACCGCCGACCTTCATGCCGAGCAGCCCTTCGCTCCATCCCTGGATGACACCGTTGAGGGGGAAGCTGATCGGAGCGCCGCGGTCCCATGAGGCATCGAATTGGACGCCTGTCGAGGCCGACACTCCGACATAGTGCGCTGTCACGGTTGCGCCCGTGGTGACCTCGTCGCCCGAGCCGACCACGTCGTCGGTGATGATCAACTGGTCAACGGCATCGGTGGCGCCTAGAACGGGCTTGCCGCGTGCCTCTGCTTCTTTTTGGTATTGGTTCATGTGATCTCCTGTTGGCGAGAGGTTAGGCGGCATATCAGCCGCGTCGACGCACCCGTATCTTGACCGGCGTTGCCGGCAGGCCGAAGGTCTCGCGTATCTGACGTTCGATGTATCGAAGATACGACGATGGCAGGTCCTTGTTGGCGAACAAGGTGAAGGTTGGCGGGTCTGTCGCGCCTTGGGTCCCATAGAGAATGCGGCCGCCATGTGGTGCAGGTTGGGCCTGCTGTGCCCGACGGAGCATCTCGTTGAGTTTGCCCGTCGGAACCCTTGTTTCGTACTGGGAAATCGCGTCGGCGAGCGCTGGCAACAACCGGTGTACTCCCCTGCCTGTTAGGGCCGAGATTCGCAGGACCGCTGCTTCGCCGAGGAAGTGCAACATGCGACCCATCTGGTACATGACTTCCTTACGGGCTTCTTCGTCGAGCATCTCCCACTTGTTGAGCACAACGATGATCGGACACCCGGCACCGTCGATGCGTTCGGCGAGTCTCTGGTCCTGATGTGTGATGCCCTCGGTGGCGTCGATCACCAGTAGTGCTACATCAGCGGTGTCGACTGATTGCAGGGCCCGCACCATCGAGAAGTACTCGGTGTCCTCATCGATTTTCGATTTACGACGCATGCCCGCAGTGTCAACGAAGCGCAGGTTCCCGAACTCGGTTTCGACGACGGTATCGACGCTGTCACGGGTGGTGCCGGGCATGTCGTGGACCACAGAGCGTTCCTCGCCGATCAGACGATTGAACAACGTCGACTTGCCGACATTCGGTCGACCAACAAGGGCGATCGAGGTCGTCTTTGGTCCATCCGATGAGGCATCGCCCGATTCGAGTTCCGCGTCGTCAGGATCAGCCGGGAACAGCTCGACGATACGGTCGAGCAGATCTCCTGTACCGCGGCCGTGCAGGGCTGACAGGCTTATCGGCTCGCCAAGACCCAGGCCCATGAGTTCCCAGATGAGGGATTCATGTGAGGTGTCGTCGACTTTGTTGGCAACTACCAACACCGGTGTGTCGATTCGTCGCAACAGCTTGGTGACCCGTTCGTCCTCTTCGGTCAGCCCCACGGTCGCGTCCAAGACGAGCAGCACGACGTCGGCAGACTTGATGGCCGCTTCGGACTGACGGCTTACCTTCTGATCGAGTTGGTTACCGCCGGCCATCCAACCGCCAGTGTCGACCAGGGTGAAAGAACGTCCTGCCCATTCTGCGAGTTCTTCTTTGCGGTCCCGGGTCACACCCGGCTTTTCTTCGACTATCGCCACGCGTTTGCCGAGCACACGGTTCATGAGCGTCGACTTGCCAACATTGGGGCGCCCAACGATCGCTACCACTGGAAGATCGGTCATTGGGCCACTTTCGTCGCTGGGGTCAGTCTGGTGTTGTTGGTTAGAGCGCGGCGCAGCGCGACTCCATCAGTCTTGATTATCTCAACTGGACGGGGCAGGTCTTCTGGACGAAGGCCGTCGAGGAACCGTCCCTGGGACAGGCACACATCGGGCAGCAGGTAGCGGTGTCCTTGGGGTTCGTCGCTGAGCACTCGGATGAGGTCTTCGCCGACCATCAGACCTGCCACGGCGACATTGCCGCCGAAAAATCGGTTCTCGACCTCGACGATTCGCACGTCGTTACGGTCAGCTGTATCGACCAGAGGCGCAAGGATCCGTGCCCCGTAGGAGCCGGTCAGAACACCGACAGGAGCATTCCGACGCGGCGACAGGCTGACTGGAGTTCCAGCTGATTCGGATTCCGGTTCGGTTCGAGGTGCCCGGTAGCCGACGGCCGGAGCCCCATCGACAGATGCGAAGAAGCCGGATTGGATCCCGATTCCTTCGTCGGACTCCCCGTTGAACTCGGCTTGGAACGCGCGTGCCATTCCGATCCCGTCTTCGTGCATCGAGAAATCGCCGTAAGTGTGTGCGTCGGGAAAGTCCTTGTTGGCCATCAAATAGTACTCATCGGATGCGTAGACCATTCTGCGGCCGAGTGTCGCAAGGAAGATCTCTTGCCACTCGTCTACTGCGTCGACGACGAAACGGGCTTCGTCAACGGTGTGTGTACGCATCCGCTTCTCTGTGCTGAAGTCACTGACTCCAAGCGGCACAACTGCCACGTCAGCTAGTTCTGGGTATTCGTCGAGGATCCCGCACAAGGTCTGTTCGAGCGCAGCGCCATCGTTCAGCCCTGGACACACGACGATCTGTCCGTGGATTTCGATTCCGTGGTCCAACAAGGCTCGCAACCAGCGGAGACTCATCGCACCTCGGCGATTACGGAGCATCTCGACCCTCAGAGTCGGGTCGGTCGCGTGAATGCTCACATAAAGCGGAGACAGACTTTCGGTCACCACTCGTTCCAGGTCTGCTTCGGTGAACCTGGTGAGCGTGGTGAAGTTCCCGTACAGGAATGACAGACGGTAGTCGTCGTCTTTGAGATGCAGGCTCTTTCGCATCCCTGGCGGCAGTTGGTAAATGAAACAGAACTCGCAATGGTTGTCGCAGGTTCGCACCTCGTCGAAGACCGGAGAGTCAATGTCGATCCCGAGTGGCTGGCCGTGTTGCTTGGCAACCTCGAATGTCTGCTCGAGCCCGCCACGAGTCACGTCGATGGTGAGCTCTTCTTCGTCAGTGAGCACGCGGTATTCGATGATGTCGCGTACGGGGCGCCCATTGATGCCCATGATCAGGTCACCTTCACGGATACCTGCCGCATATGCGGGCGACTCCGGAGCTACCGCGAGGACCCGGGCGTGCGACTCACGCTGGGGGCCTACGGTGCCAGCCGGCGCGACGGAAACTGGTGCGGTGGCCGACATGACCCACCCATGCTATCGGGGACGACCACGGCGGCGCCCACCGACCAAGGACATGGACTCAGGTGGATGAGACCTTTATCATCCAGACATGCAGCGGGGGTCCACCAAAGAACACACGTCTCGGTCCATGGCTCGAGTGCGTCGTGTAGCGGTTTGTGCAACAGCGGTGGTTGCGACGGTGTTCGCGGCAACGGCTTGCACACCGCCAACGGCCGCTACTGGTGTTGACCCCAACACGGCTCCCCGAGCGGACGAACCGGCCTACGCGACGGCAGGTCCATATGACGTCGGCGTGACCACGATCGAGTTGTCCGACCGACCGATGGAGGTCTGGTATCCGGTTCAACCGGGCACCGCCGACGGCAAGCCTTTTGATGAGTACCACATTCGAGGATTCGTGAGTTCGTTCTTCGATGGTCTGCTCGACCCGTCTGTCGACCCAGTTTTCACGACCACAGCAGTACGAGACGTTCCGGTTGCTGACGGCGGACCGTTCCCGTTGGTTCTCTTCGCTCACGGTTTCGCCAGCTTCAGACTTCAGTCATCGAATCTCACCGCCCACCTGGCTAGTTGGGGATTCGTTGTCATCTCACCGGACTTCTTGGACCGCGGGTTGCGTTCAGTTCTTGGAGAGCCGCCAGCGGTGCAACGATCAGATCTTGATGTAGCGGACGAGGCGATCAATACGATCAGGTCCGCTTCCACATCACCCGATGGTCGATTCTCGGGGAAAGTGGACGTAACTCGAGTCTTCCCCGTCGGCCACTCGGCGGGCGGCGCCACTGCTGTAGCGCTCTTGGCCCGTCCCGATGTTCCTTCAGCAATTCCCCTTGCTTCGGGCTATCTGGTTTCTGCCGCGATAGCGGGGAAGCTCGATCTGGATCTCTCCAAACCGGTCATGTGGATTGGCGGCACCCGCGATGGAATCGTCCCACTCGACGACATCCGAAACGGCTTCGAGTGGACATCTGGTGAGCGCAGGCTCGTGGAGATCGATTCGGGGCACCTGAACGGCTTCAGCGACATCTGCGCTATTGGCGACGGAGGTGTGGTGGCTCTCGCTCGAGCGAGTTCACTGCCGATTCCCGAGTTCTTGTTGCAACTCGGGAACGACGGATGTGAGGTACCACCCAACGTGCCGTCGCAGGAACTCTGGCCAGTCGTGAACCATTTCGTTACCGCTGAACTGCGTTACCGATCGGAACTGGATCCTGAACCCGTTGGGCTCGGCAGCGGCGTCCAAGCATCACTGCCACACGTGCTCCGCTATCTGCACAATCCTTGATAGCACCGAAATACTGAGTATTGGAGCGCACCGTGACATCTGACCCGCGGAGCGGACCCTGACACGGCATCATTTCCGGGGATACCCTTGGCTCTGATGAGTTCACAGTCGACATCAAGTACGCCGAACTCGGTGGACAAGGTTCTCTTAGCAGCACCACGCGGATTTTGTGCCGGTGTCGAGATGGCTATCAAGGCGCTCGCGTGGATGGTCCGTGCATTTGAGCCGCCCGTGTACTGCTATCACGAGATCGTTCATAACCAGAAGGTCGTCAAGCGCTTCGAAGACCTCGGGGTCATCTTTATCGATGACATAGAGGAAGTCCCCGACGGTCGTCCGGTGATGCTCTCAGCGCATGGATCAGCACCCGAGGTTGTGGAGTCGGCTAGAGAACGGGGCGGTTTTGTCGTCGACGCCGTGTGCCCACTCGTCACGAAGGTACACCACGAGGTGAACGTCAGGGCCAAGAAGGGCTATTCGATCGTCTATGTCGGCCATGAGGGCCACGAGGAAGCGGTCGGGACAATGGCAGTCGCACCTGAATCTGTCTTCCGTGTCGAGTCGATCGAGGAAGTAGAAGCTCTTCCGGAATTTGAGACACCCGTCGCCCTGCTCGCGCAGACGACCTTGTCACACCGCGATTGGGCGGATGTTGCCGACGCCACCCGTGAGAAGTTCCCCGAGACATGGATGCCCGGCAGGTCGGATCTTTGTTTCGCTACGACGAACAGGCAGTCGGCGCTGATGAATATCGCTGAGCGCTGCGACGCGATGGTCGTCATCGGCTCAGCCAACTCATCGAATACGAGAGCGCTCGAAAAGCTTGCCCGCGAGGCTGGCTGTGTCCGGGTATACCGGGTCAATGGCGCAGACGAACTCCCAGATGACCTTACCGGCGTGGTTGGGGTCACAGCAGGTGCCTCGGCACCCGAGGAACTCGTGGAGGCGGTACTCGCGAAGCTGAATCCTGCCAACGGGGTCGAAGAGGTTCGCATCACAGACGAAGAGGAGTACTTCCCGCCTCCACGCAGCATGCGGGATCTACTCAGCGCTATTGACGTGCTCGCAGCACTTGGGCTCGGCGGAAATCCTGTCGACCGCGCACCGGTGAATGACCGGTTGCTTCCCGCAAGCCGCGTTCTAGCGGACCTGAGGTAGGAGAACACTGATGAGCTGGCTACCTCTTTTCGCGATTCGCAGGTTCATTCACGTACTCGCCGCTTCGATCTGGGTCGGCGGACAGTTGGTGATGGTCGGCCTGATCCCAATGATGCGGGCCAAGGGCGGCGATATCGCCACGGCGGCTGGGAAGGCTTACAACCGTCTGGCTTGGCCGGCTTTTGCCGTTCTGATCGCTTCAGGAATCTGGAACATATTGTCGTATTCGATGCAGAGCCTGAACATAACGATCCTGTCGGTGAAGCTGGTCCTGGTCTTCTTCTCTGGAGTTGGAGCAGCGTCGCATCAGATAGTGGCGGCGCATCAGGAGCCGTTCCGTGGGCGCACCGCGATCCTGGCTGCCGGTGCGACCATGTCCACGGTGTTCGCGGTCGTGGCCATGTACCTAGGACTAATCGTCACCACAGTGTTCTGAAGACTGGTCGCCTAGCGACGACGGATCTGGGCGCGGTCGTACTGCTTCTGCACAGCAGCCCTGATCTCCTCGGTCAATTCGACGACGTTTGCCTGACGAACCCTCGACCCCGGTGGAGAGTCGGGGATGATCGGTTCACCGATCTCCACAACTACCTTCGTAGGGCGTATGAGCTTGGAGCCCTTTGGCATCGCCTTCTCGGTACCCCAGATCCCCATGGGTACCACGGGCACCCGTTCCCTCAACGCAAGCCAGGCCGGGCCTTCAAGGATGGTTTCCACCGTGGGACCCGATTTGCGGGTGCCCTCCGGGAACAACAGCAATGGCTCACCGTGAGACAACGCGTTCTCCGCACGTCGTAGAGCCGCTCGATCGGGACGCTCCCTGTCAACAGCCACTGAGCCCATCTTGTCCAAGAAACGTCCGAAGCGAGCATTCCGCCACAGCGAGTCCTTGGCAACTGTTCGTACGATCACGCGCGGTGCAACAGCTGATACTGCAACGAATGCATCGAGATTGGAGCGGTGCACTGGAGCCAGGATGTAGGGCCCGCCTGGCGGGAGACGGTCCCCGTTACGGACCTCGAGCCGGAACAGAAGCCGGCACAGAACTAACACAACTACCCGAATCACGACGTGAACGACCCGAGACAGCGGCGTCATCGTGTCGACGACGTCCCGTTGGCCCATGGCTATCGGCTCTCCAGCAAGCCGACGATTACGTCAACCACCTCGTCTATCCCCATGCCGGTCGAGTCCACAGTGACTGCTCCGTCCGGCTCCACTAGCGGGCTGTCTCGTCGCGAGCTGTCCGCGGCATCACGCTTAGCGATTGCTGCGGCCACAGCGTCTGTATCAGAGTCGCCGAGTTGTTTTGCTCTGCGGGCCGCGCGCTCGGCCTCGGATGCCGTCAGGTAGACCTTCAGGACGGCGTCGGGGAACACGACCGATCCGATGTCGCGCCCTTCGATGACGCCTCCGCCGTGAGCCTCAGCCCAGCTACGTTGGCGTACGCGCATCTCTTCCCTGACCGCTGGCAGTGCGGCAACCGTGCTCACAGCTGCCGAGACCTGTGGACCGCGAATCTCCTGCGTTGCATCGACGCCGTTGACCGTTACGGTCCCACCGTCGAGGGACAGAGCCATGGACCGTGCAGCGGTACCGACCAAGTCATCGTTGCTGACATCGATATCACCTGTCAGCGCCACGAATGCAACTGCCCTGTACATGGCACCGGTGTCCAGATATGTGAGCCCGAGTCGTTCCGCCAGGGCACGACCGATTGTTGACTTCCCGGAGCCTGCTGGCCCATCAATGGCAATGACTCGCACGTACTTCAGCTCCTAGGACACCGATGAGATCTGACCGAGATCATGCCAGAAACCCGGATAGGTCTTGGCGACGCAGCGTGGGTCGGCAATCGTGATTCCTTCATAGCGCAGGCCCAACAGCGCAAAGCTCATCGCCATACGGTGGTCATCGTAGGTCTGGACCACACCCGGATTGGGTTCTCCGGGATTCACCACGAACCCGTCGGCTTCTTCGATTGCGTCGATCCCCAAGCGCCTCAACTCTGTAACTACTGCCGAGATTCGATCCGTTTCTTTGGCGCGAATGAACCCGATACCTGTGACCCTGGTGGGCGATGTCGCAGTCGAGGCGACAACGGCCAGGGTCTGCGCGACGTCGGAGAAATCTGCCATATCCACTTCAACCCCGACCAAGGGTCCGGTATGGACGACTTCCACCGAGTCTGTAGACCAAGTGACGGCCATACCCATTTGTTCGAGTACTTCTGCGAATTTGATGTCGCCCTGGAGCGAGTCTGTGCCCAGCCCGTCGATCCGAGCGCGTCCACCACAGATTGCTGCTGCGCCAAGGAAGTACGAGGCTGCCGAAGCGTCCGGTTCGATCAGGTACTCACCTGGTGATTCGTAGCCGGTGGTTTCAACGCTAAGCCTTTGTCCGTCCGTTGTGACTCGAGCGCCGAAGTCCTGCATGACACTGGTCGTCATCTCGACATAGGGCGCCGACACCAGGTCCGAGACCAATGCGATCTCGAGGCCATCTTCAAGCACAGGCCCGCTCAGCAGCAGCGCCGAAATGAACTGACTCGAGACATCCCCTGAGAGTTCGACTGTCCCCCCACGGAATCCAGCACCGCCGATCGTGATTGGAAGACGATTTTCGGACTCGGCTCCTTCAACAATTGCGCCCATGGACCTCATTGCCGTCACAAGTTCCCCCATCGGACGGCGACGTAAGGGCTCGTCCCCGTCGAGGACTGCTTGGTCAGCCAGGAGCGCTGCTACTGGCGCGATGAACCGGGCCGTCGTTCCCGAAAGCTTTGCGTCCAGATGTGGACTGATCGACCGGCGCACCGAGCCACTACCCACGATCTCAAGCGGCGAGCCGGACTCCGCGGAAATGGTCACACCCAACGCTTGTAGGCATTCGATCATCGCGACCGTGTCATCCGCGTATAGGACACCGGTCAAGTGCGTGGTTCCGTGAGCCAGCGCCGCACATACAAGGGCACGATTGGTGACGCTCTTCGATCCGGGCGGCCGAACGTCGAACTGGACAGGTCCATTAGTCGGGATTACTTGGAGTTGGCTCTCGGGAACGGATTCCAGGAGTCGTTCGACAATCCCTGACGCTGATTCAGAGGTCATTTACACTCACCCGTCGACCGCTATCGCGAAGCACACCGGCGAGTTCGGACGCACGTGCAGCATCGACAACCAAGAGCAGTCGTCCGCCCTGTTCCTCGGCACTGTGGACCACCTCGATGTCATAGACATTGATGGACAGCGAGGTTGCAAGAGCGGTGACTTCCGCGAGTTCGCCTGGCCTGTCCGGGATGGGCACAGCTACCTCAGCCAGATTCTCGACTTCCGGGACGCCGATAGGCAGGGACCGCCGAGCAGATTGCGCCAAGGTCAACCGATCGCGCAGCGATGCTGAATCACCATCTTCAACCAAGGAACGCATATCGGTCAGCCGATCGGCGAACTCGTCTAGCACACCAAGAATCGCGTCTCTGTTGTCGACACAAATGTCGAGCCACATTCGCGGGTCACCCGACGCGATGCGTGTCATGTCTCTGAATCCACCGGCGGCCAGACGCAGCAATGCCGAGTGCTCAACGGATCGATCGGCTGCGAGGCCCATGAGCATGGCCGCCATCAGGTGTGGGACGTGCGACACAGTGGCAACGAGCCTGTCATGTTGCTCTGCATCGAGTGTGAGCACCTCGGCGCCGAGCGAACGTACAACGGAGTGCACCAGGGCTTGTGCCTCGGGGTCAGTCGATTCGGTTGGGGTGAGCACCCAGACGGCGCCCGAGAACAGGTCAGGGTTCGCTCCCCTGACGCCCACAGCTTCCGAACCAGCCATCGGATGACCACCAACGAACCTCGGATGGTGCAACGCGGCTACAACTGGTGCTTTCACACTGCCGATATCTGTGACAACGCCTCCACGTTCTAGCGCTGCCAGCGCTATTTCCGGGACCGAACTGACCGGGACCGACACGAACGTCAGGTCCGCTACGGGGTGTTCCTCAATTTCGTCCACCACTCCGAGTTCGAGTGCCAAGCTTCGGCGATCAGGGTCCAGGTCCCATCCGCTGACATGCCAACCATCACGTTTCAGAGCCAGGCCGACGGATCCTCCCATGAGACCCGTGCCGATAATCGCTGCTCGCGGTTCGGCGGGCAGCAGGTTCGCACCTCGACCATTCATCCCCGCATCACCTTCACTCGGGCAGGTCGTCGCGCAGGGACCGGGCGTTGTGTTGGTACACGTGGCGGACCTCTGCCCTTGCGAGTGAGGTCTCTACATGCATCATCACCCTGACACACAGGGGCATCGCTCCAGCGACGTCTATCTCCTGTGCGCAGATCAGTGGGACGTCTCCCAGGCCCAGATTGCGGGCGGCCACAGCAGGAAAGATCGAATGAATGTCAGGCGTGGCTGTGAACAGGATCGAGATGATGTCTTCAGGTTCAAGGCTGTTCCGCTCGATCATCTCTGTGACGAGTGAACCGACACGCTGGAGGAGGTGATCGGCCTCGTCGTTGTCGAGAGTCGTTGCACCTCGTAATGCGCGAACTGATCGGTCCATCGCTCGGAGATTACCCGTCTGACTCAGGTGAGCCCGAACCTGCGTCACGTTCGAGTTGGCGAACCTCGTCCACCGATAGTTCTCTGTACTCTCCCGGACCCAAGGTCGCGTCGGCGAGTGATGCGATCCTGGTGCGCACCAATCGAAGAACCGGGTGCCCCACCGCTTCGCACATGCGGCGAACCTGCCGGTTGCGACCCTCATGTATCACGAGCCTCAACAGTCCCGGGCTTGGCATTGCCACTACCGCAGGAGCAGTCGGCCCGTCCTCGAGTTCGACGCCTTCACGGAGCTTCCTCAGCGCTCCACGTGAAGGAGTTCCCTGCACGTGAGCCAGGTATTCCTTGTCGACCCCAAACGATGGATGGGTGATTCGATGTGTAAGACGTCCGTCGTTGGTCAACAACAACAGCCCTTCGGTATCCATGTCGAGGCGACCAACGGGATGAATTCGGGGCTCACTTGGCACCAGATCCGTGACCACGGGACGCCCGTGAGTGTCCGAAGCTGTGGTGACGACACCAACCGGTTTGTTCAACAGGTAGTAGACAAAATCCGGTTGAATGCCGATCTCGACTCCATCGACACTCACGATGTCGGTAGCGACGTCGACACGTGCACCAAGAATGGCGGTTCTGCCGTTGACGGTGACCCGTTCGTCCTCGATCAGATCTTCGCAAACTCGTCTGCTGCCGAAACCGCACCTTGCCAGAACCTTCTGCAGGCGTTCTCCTGTTTCGGGCATTGCCGAGTCACTCGGGGCCAGGGGATTCTCCGGCGTCTTCTACCGAGGTCTCTTCGGCAGGTTGTTCGTGTGACTCTGCGGGCACATCGTCGACATCGAAACGAAGGCCTTGTTCGAGCTTCTCGACAATGTCGACGTCGGGTATGAAATCCCCGAGCGATGGCAGTTCGCTGAGCGAATTCAGACCCAGACGTTCCAAGAACTGCGAGGTGGTTCCAAACAAGGAGGCCTGGCCCGGGCCGGTATCCTTTCCGGTTTCCTCGATATAGCCACGCTGTTGAAGCGTGCGCATCACACCGTCGACATTGACGCCGCGGATCGCGGCGACCTGGGCTCTGGAAAGCGGCTGCTTGTAGGCCACGATGGCGAGCGTCTCGAGCGCTGCTGCGGACAGTCTGGCTGACTGACCGGAGATCACATAGCGCTCGACATATGCGTCGCAGTCCTCATGGCTCTGGTAGCGCCAGCCGCCAGCGACCTTGACGAGACGGAACCCGCGGCCTTCGTTCTCGTAGGACTCGGCCAAGCCAACGAGGATCTCTTCCACCTTGATCGGGCTCAACTCGATGAGTTGGGCCAGAAGTGCAGGATCGGCTGGCTGGTCCGAGACCATGATGATCGCCTCGAGCGCTCGTGAGGCCTCAGTCGGAGCAAGAATCGGCACTGCTACCGGCTCCACATTCGTGGAGGATTCGTCGGCCGCGCCAGCTTCCGAGGGCTCATTTACGTCTGGTGCCTCGTCATTCATTGCTTGAACTCTACTTTGCTGCGCGGCCAGTCTCTGCGGGCTGCTGAGCCCAGACCTGTTCGGCGGGCTCTCAGCCGTCGTAGGCGTCTACGAGTTCGAGCGCCTCAGACGCACTCACATCTCCGCCCTGCCACACAACCTCGATGTCACCGAAAGTCTGCGGTTGGCGAAGATCAACGAGTCCCTGCTTGAACAGCTCCAGAACGGCAAGGAAATGAACCACAACATCGAGACGATCTGTCATCGAAGCAGTCATCTCGCGGAACGAAACGCGTCCGAGCGACGGCAGTTCCTCACACAGGTTCGCGACGGCGTCGACAACGCTGGTGCGAATGGGGGCCACGTGAATCAGGTCGACGCGAGGCTCGGGCTTCGGTTCGATCGCTCGGAGGAACGCCTTGCGGAGCTGCTCCGGCGAAACGCCTTCGAGCAGATCAGGGGTCAACCCGATGAATCGCTCATCTGGGCCGACAACTCGCGGCAGGGACCGACCAGCGTTGCGATGCAGCAACGCGATAACCGAAGCCGCGTCCTTGAACGTCTTGCATTCAACGAGCCGCGCTAGGAGCAGATCACGCTCTTCCCAGAGCGAGAGATCATCGTCGAGGTCTACGTCGCCGTCATCTGGCAGGAGCCGCTTGGCCTTGAGCTCAACCAGTGTCGCTGCAATCAGAAGAAACTCGGTTGCCACATCGAGATCCAAGGTGTCCATGCGGGACAACTCGGCGATGTAGGCGTCCACGATCACAATGAGATCGATCTCATAGAGGTCCACCTGCTCGCGTAGGATCAGGTGCAACAGAAGATCGAAGGGGCCTTCGAATACCGGGGTCTGCACGTCAATCGACACGCCAAGATGATACCGCGTTACGCCGTTGTAATCACATGATTGTTATTTGAATGGTGATCGGCTCACGGTCCGCCCGCCGAAACCACCAAACTCAAGGCGGACTCCAGCCCTAACCAGCGCGCAGATCCGTCCTCATGAACGCCCACAATCTGTCAA
>JAGQSZ010000055.1 GCA_020439285.1 Microthrixaceae bacterium | reverse complement strand
CTGAATTTCGGCGCGAAATGGACCGCCGGAACGCCGTCGACCGAGAATGGCGTGTGGATCGACGGACGCCTGCACAAGATCGGCCGGGAGCTCACATGGGACTACTCGTGGGCTGACCCGATGGCACCGTGGCGGGTCAGCGACAGTCAAGGTGCGTTGGATCTGACCCTGACCCCACACTTCGACAAACACACTGCGACCAAGGCTGTCGTGTTGAGTGCAGAGGTCCATCAGGTGTTCGGGACTTGGACTGGTTCGGTCACCTCCGAGGACGGACGCACCCTGCAGGTCGTGAACGTTCCAGGGTTCGCCGAAGAGTCCCGTAACCGCTGGTAGACGGCGGCACCGGCCATCGGCGGCATCGATGCGACCCGAAAGCCGAAAGATGGTTATGGCAGAATCGCGACCATAACCATCTTCCGTTCGGATGTGTCCGGGGCCTTCTGGGCCTCAGACCTCAAGACCTGGGCCTCAAGCAGCTGCTTGCGGCTCGACACTGAAACTGAAGGATGCGGAGTTGTCTGGTCCGCCCAACAGCTGGCCGAATAGTGCACCTAGGCCACCACAGTCGGTCTCACCCGGGCTTATAACGCTGAAGCTGTCCTGGCTCACCGATAGCTCGCCGGTCGCGGGGTCGATCTGGCCACTCAGTGCCATGTCCAGACCGGTATCACACGCTGGCGGGATCGGGCCAAGGCCGACAATCTCATCGATCGTGAGTGTGAGCGTCGCGGAGAATCCGCCAACACCTGTCGAAGGATCGAACGCACCAGTTCCGACCGCAGGAGCATTCACGCTGTACAAGATCTCGATGACGCCAACGTTCGGGTCCTGTGTGTCGAGTTCGAACGAACCGCCGTCGATGTCCAGAGTCACGTTGAACGCTCCAGGTCCACCCTTCACCCAGGTTCCGGATGCTGTGCCCGCGAGATCGACGTCAACAGGAATTATCACGTCATCTGTGGGTGGATCCGCCTCTGCTCCGGAGAAGAACACATCGATGTGCACCGTGCCCGTCGCCGGCGAATTGAACCCCACGGTTTCGACCGGAGGTGGTTCCTCCGCGCATGAAACCCCGACTAGTTAAACCGCTCCGATGACTGCCACAAGTGCTGTCAGGCGCGTCAAATTAGAACGCCGTTTTCCCATAACTTTTGCCCCCTTGTTTGGCTGGGTCCTATCGCCCGGCAACCATTTGGTCGCCTCCCAGCGCCACTGAACCTAACGACAAATGTGACATTCGTCAACGAGTTTCGAAACATAAAAGTTGTCAGGTCAACGAACTGAGACATCCGAGGGTCGGCACTCTCGGCAAGGCCCGGGGCAACGAAGCCCCCTCAGACTCCTAGGATTGACCTCGATGGCAGATATCGAATTCTTCTATGACCCCCTGTGCCCATGGGCATGGATCACCAGTCGATTCGCACTCGAGGTCGCTTCCCAGCGCCGACTCGAGATCCGCTGGCGACCCATCTCGCTCTACTACGTGAACGAGGAAGCGTTCCTGGCTGACGAGGAAGCAACCGCCAACGGCGAGGAGCCGACGATGCCGGTGTGGTATCGCCCGTCGTCGGAATACAGCCGGGGATTGTTGCGAATCGCGACCGCTTTGGATGAACAGGTCGGCAACTCGGCTGTCGAACGCTTCTACACCGAGTGCGGGACGCTGATTCACACCAAGGGCAAGTCCGTCCCAGTCGAGGGTGGCACCGGCGTCACCGACATCGTCACCGAGGCTCTCAAAGCTGGCGGATTCGACTCAGCTCTGAGTGCCGAGTTCGACAACTCCGATCACGACGCGCACCTGCGTTCCGAGAAGGACACCGCGCTCGGCCGCACGGGCAAGGACGTCGGAACCCCGATCATCACCTTCGATCTCGATCGCCCGGATGAAGCGTCGCTGTTCGGTCCGGTGATCAGCAGGATCCCTCGGGGTGAAGAGGCGCTGCGTCTGTGGGACGCGGTCGAGACGATCGCCCGGACTCCGGGGATCGCCGAGTTCAAGCGGTCGATCCGCTCCGAACCCAACTTCGAGTAGGCCTCAACGCAGCCGGGCGACCCCGGAGTACATCGACGACATGATTTGGGGACCGGCTATCCGGAACTTCGCGGGGTGTTCCAGTTCGAATCCGGCGTCGGTGAGGAGTTCGTCGATCTTGCGGTTCAGGTTGCAGCCACCACCGATCCGATTCTGGATCGGGTTGAATTGGTGCTGGCGCCGGGCAACCTTTTCGTTGTCGGACAGTCCGTGTTCCAGGTAGTAGACCGCTCCCCCGGGACGCAGAATCCTGCGGACCTCCGACAGAGCGGCGTCCAAGTCCGGGATGGTACACAGGGTCCAGGTGGTCAACACGTTGTCGACCGAGTTGTCCTCGAGTGGTACCGACTGACCATCGAGGCCCACCAGATCTACTGGTATAAGCGAGTTCTCGATCGCGTCCTTGGCCATCGACCGGGCGATCTCGGATGGCTCGACGGCAAGTATCCGGGTGACTTCTTCGGGGTACAGCCCGATGTTCGATCCGCTGCCGAAGCCGAGTTCCATCACCTCGCCCGACAGACCCTCCATCGCACGTGTACGAAGTGGTCGCATCGACTTCCCGCCGAGCAACACATGTATTACCCGGGGAAGTACTTGATCGTTGTAGAAGCCCACGACTCAATTGTTAGTCGACGGATCCGATATTCGCTCGACTGGAGGGCATGCCGAGCGGCGTGACTGACGCCCGGCATGCCCTGCTCGAGTCTTCAGACTCCGGCGGGTGCCTCGGCCTGGGCGCCTGTTTCACCGGGCTCAGCGTTGCCGCCGGCCTGGGCTGCACGTTCGAGTTCTTCGACATCTGCTGCCTTGTTAGGCAGGAGGAAGAACGCAACCGCGCTGGCGGCCAGAACGATCAGACCTGCGATGACCAGCGAGAGCCGAAGCCCACCGATCCATGCTTGTTTGGTGGACACGACGAACTGGTCGATCACCTCTGCAGGAGCTCCGGCCTTCTTGACTCCTTCGGCGACCTTCATCGCTCCGCCGAGTGATCCGGTAACAATCTCCTGGTACTTGGCGGGGATCTGAGTCAGCATGCCCTCGAGGCCATGCACGTACTTGGATGCGAGGAGGCTGCCGAAGATCGCGACTCCGAGCGAGCCGCCGAGTTCACGGGTGGTGTCGTTCATTGCTGATCCCATTCCGGCGTTCTTGCGGGGAACGCTCGACATCAGCAGGTCGGTTGTTGGTGACATGGCGAGTCCCATTCCGGTCGCCATCACACACGCTCCGCCGATGAGCAGCCAGTAGTTGGCGTCGACCCCGACCCGGGAGATGATCAGGATTCCTATACCGACGAGTCCCATTCCGGCGCCGACCACTCGGCTCTTGCCGAACTTCTCTGCGAGGTTCGCGGACTGTGGCGCCGCGAGCATCATGAAGAAACTGATCGGCAGGAGCCGCACCGCTGCTTCGAGCGGCGTGTATCCCCACACGAGTTGCAGCAACTGGGTGAGCGAGAAGAACGTTCCCATCAGGGCGAAGAACACCATGGTCAACACCAGCGAGGACGTGCCGAATGCGCTGATGCGGAACAGTCGAACGTCGAGCATCGGGAACTCGGTGCGCAGTTCATGGAAGATGAACAGTGCGATCGATCCGATGCCGATGGCGCTGATGATCAGAGTGTGAGGTGATAGCCAACCATTGGCCGGCGCTTCGATGAGTGCGTAGACCACCAAGCTGAGCCCGACTGTTGAGAACAGTGCGCCGAGGTAATCCAGTGGCGTGTCGCCCTCGCCCTTGGAGCGGGGAACGAGGATTGCGCCGAGGACCAGTGCCGCTAGGATGAACGGAACGTTGACCAGGAACACCGAGCTCCAGCCCCAGTGTTCGAGCACGAACCCGCTAGCTAGCGGGCCGAGTGCCGATCCGGCGCCGGCAATTCCGGCCCAGAGTGCGACTGCCTTGGCACGCTCGTGTGTCGGGAAGATATTGGTGACGATCGACAGTGTCGCTGGCATGACCATTGCGGCTCCAGCACCCATCACCAAACGGGCCCCGATCAGATCGGCGGAAGAATCGGCAAAGAAGGCGGCGTATGCGGTGGCGGCACCGAAGATCAACAGGCCGGCCTGCAGGATTCCCTTGCGTCCATAGCGGTCACCGAAGTTGCCCGCGGTGAACAGCAACCCGGCGAAGACCAGCGAGTAGGCGTCGATCATCCACTGCAATTGACTGTTGGTCGCCTGAAGCTCCTCACTGAGGATCGGGATGGCGACGTTCAGCGCCGTGTTGCCGATCATGATGATCAACAGGCTCAGGCACAGAACAGCGAGTGAGTACCAGCGCTTGGCGTAGACATCTGGATCAATGCCGTGATCGAGTGTGAATTCCTCGGCATCTGCAGCGACTCCGCTGCCGGGCGCCGAACCCGTTGTTGGTGAATCGTCGTTCATTCGCGTCCTCTTCGTGACCTTTTCGTATTTCGGTTCGCAACATCTGCCATGACCGCCCGTGCGAACCATGACTACGCATCTGTCAGCGTTAAATCTTGCTACAACGACACTCATGACACAAGTGACACTTTGCAGTCGTGCCAGATGACACATATGACACTGAGCTGCCGGTCCCCTACAATCGATTGCGTGATGTCCGGCGAAATGACTCAGTCCGAACCACAAGTCCAAATGTCGCGCCGCGAGCGCAAGGTGGCCGAGACCCGCACGGCCATTCTCAAAGCGGCGTGCGAGCTGATCGACTCCGAGGGTTATGACGAGGCGACCATCGAACGGATCGCCGAAGCAGCCGACATCGCTCCACGCACGTTCTTCCGGTATTTCCCCAACAAGGAAGCAATCCTGTTTGCCGAGTTCGACGCTGCCCGGGAGGCGATGGTTGCGGGGCTTCGCGCCCGCCCGGCTGATGAGGATGTGCTCGAGTCGCTAGCAATCATCCTGAAACAGTTGTCAGTCGAGATCGACCGACGCTGGGACGAGTTTGCCTGGGTACGCGAGGTAACCGGAACTCACTCGCTTGGCCGCTCACATGAACGGATCGTCGCTAGCCAAGAGGTCAACGCCAGGGTGGCTGAGATCCTCGCCGAGCGCATGGGTGTGGACCCACAAAGTGATCCTCGCCCGAACGCTTGGACCAAAGCGATCATGGCTGCGTTCGGTCAAGCTGTCCTACTCGGCCCCCAGGCCACCGACTCCGGGTGCACCTTCGACATGTTCATCGAGGTTCTCAACTCGACGATCGGCGCGCTCACGAAACTCGAGGCCGCCGCCCGGGTTGTCTGCACCCAGGACTACGGTCCCCTCACTCACGCTCACCCCGACAATTAGTACTTGTTCGAGTTCCGCGGCACGTTGCTCGAGGACTCGTTCGCGTAGCGGCACCAGGTACAGGATGCTCAGGATCCCGCACACGCACAGCGCGACGACGAACGCGGACATCCACAACCTGGATGAGATCATCACGGCCGAGAGGGTTCCGAATAGGACGACTGATGAGATCGCCACTTTCTTGGCCCGCAGCGGCATTCCAAGTCCGTCTCGGTAGTCACGGACCATGGGTCCAATGCCGGGTAGGCGCAGTACCCATGACTCGAAACGTGGGCTCGATCGTGAGAACGAGTACGCCGCGACGATGAAGAAGATCGTGCTCGGCAATACGGGTAGAACGACCCCGACTCCGCCGACACCGACGTTGATCCAGCCGAATCCGAACCACACGAGTCGAACGACTCTGCTCGTTGCGACCGAGTCGCCCGAAGCGGTTTCGGCGTCGAGCGTCAGGGGCACACTGAACTGAACGCCCCGGGGCGCGTCAGGTGAAGGAACCGGAGCGTCACCCGGCTGTGACAAGGCTCCTCAGATCCAGTCCCATCATGAAGATGAGCATGACGAAGATCGAACCGCCAATAATCGAGTAACCCCAACGCCACTTGTGATCCGATGCGAAGAAACGGCGAATCGAGAACGAGATCGCGACCATCGAAACGAGTCCGAGAGCAATTCCGATGACCGGAGCGGCGACGGTCCCGGTCAGGTTGAGGATCGGGGCGAGCAGCGGCAGCACGATGTAGGTGAACGTGCAGCGGATCGCCGAGATGGCGATGGACTTTCCGAACGCGTCCTCGGCGCCGAAGACGCTCGTGGGAGGAGCGTCGACTGGCAGCCGGAGAAGCTTGCGCATGAAAATATCCGGTGCGGAACGATTCGTGACCACTTCCCGGGGACCAATACATGGTCCAGCCGGTGCATTGACCTGGCCCGATGTATGTTCGGCCGCCCGGTCCTGCGAAACGCCTGCTGTGGAGTCCATTAGCCAGAAACTAGATGACCGACTGTCCCGATGTCACCCTGGCACCTGAGCCAAACCTGTGATGTTGCTGAGCCGCCGACCCGAAAGCCGGGGCTCTGAGCATCAGACCTCGACGTCGTCGAGACGGTGCACATCGATGTGGACACCCGGGCCCATGGTCGACGAGACGGTCAGCTTGCGGAAGTAACGACCCTTGGCCGACGCTGGCTTGGCGCGATGGAGTTCTTCGATCACAGCTGCGAAGTTCTGACGAAGCGCTGCTGCTTCGAAACTCATCCGACCGATCGGAACGTGAACGTTGCCGTGACGGTCGGTGCGGTACTCGACCTTGCCGCCCTTGAACTCCGAGACGGCCTTGGCCGGATCAGGTGTGACGGTGCCGGTCTTGGGGTTCGGCATGAGGCCACGTGGTCCGAGCGCACGGCCCAGACGACCGACGAGGGGCATCATGTCGGGGGTTGCGATGGTGACGTCGAAGTCGAGCATTCCGCCTTCGATCTGAGCGGCGAGATCCTCGGCACCGACGAACTCGGCGCCGGCTGCGAGTGCTGCTGCGGCGGCATCGCCCTGGGCGAACACTGCGACGCGTACGTCCTTGCCGGTTCCGGCAGGAAGTGCGACGGTGCCACGGACCATCTGATCGGCCTTGCGGGGGTCGACGCCGAGACGGACCGAGATGTCTACGGACTCATCGAAGTTGCGGGTCGAGATCATCTTGACGATGTCGATCGCTTCAGACGGCGTGTGGTGATGCTCACGGTTGTAGCGCTTGACCGCGTCCGCGTATTTCTTTCCGTGGAAAGCCATTTCATTCTCCTGTCAGGGATACCTCGGAATTGCGGCGTGACCGGGGCGAGGTCCTCCCTCGGGGCCGATTTGTGTGGCCTTCACAGGCCAGTGTGCCCGTGCGGGCACGTTTGAATGTCAGCTCTCGGGAGTACGGATACCCATGGAGCGAGCGGTACCAGCGATCTGAAGCTTCGCGGCTTCGATGTCGTTGGTGTTGAGATCTGGGAGCTTCACCTTGGCGATCTCTTCGAGTTGCTCATCGGTGAGTTCGCCCACCGAACCACGACCCGGGGTCGAACTCGCCTTGGACAGCTTGAGCGCCTCACGGATGAGAACCGGTGCCGGCGGGGTCTTGGTGACGAAGGAGAACGTGCGATCCTCGAAGATCGAGATCTCGACCGGGATGATCGTGCCGCGCTGACCCTCGGTCTTGGCGTTGTACTCCTTGCAGAAGTCCATGATGGCGATACCGTGCGGGCCGAGCGCGGTACCTACTGGCGGTGCAGGCGATGCCTGACCTGCCGGAATCTGGATCTTGACTACTGCTGCGACCTTCTTCTTGGCCATCGTTCACTTCCTGTAACGCAGACCCAACAGTGCGGACTTGCACTATGCGGACCTGCAATTTTGCTCGCGATCAAACCGTTGCGGCAATTCCGCCGAATCGGTGTGGGTTTGTGGTACTAGAGCTTGCCGACCTGGGAGAACTCGAGTTCCACCGGAGTCTCTCGCCCGAAGATGTTGACCAACACCTTCATCTTGAGGTGATCCTCGTTGATTTCGACGATCTCGCCGGAGAAGTCCGCGAACGGACCATCCTTGACCTGCACCGTCTCGTGCAGTTCGTACTCGAGCCGTGGCTTGACACGCTTGGGTGCGTCCTCGGACGGGCCATCGTCGACCGAAATGAATCCCTCGACGTCACGACGGGTGAGCGGCGTAGGCGTATTGCCGGCACCGACGAATCCGGTGACACCCTCGGTGTTGCGGATCGCGTACCAGCTGTCGTCGTCGAGACGACAACGGATCAACAGGTAACCAGGGAAGAGCTTCTTCTTCGAGACGACCTTGCGGTTCGCCTTGACCTCGGTGACCTCTTCCATCGGGATGTGGATCTCGAAGATCTTGCCCTCCATACCGAGCGACTTGATCCTGGCCTCGATCTTCTCCTTGACCTTCTTCTCGTAACCCGACTGGGTATGGAGCACATACCACTTTCCGGGCCGGTCATAGGGCGACTTCTCGCGTGGCTTGACGACGGGTTCGGCGATCACGTCGTCCTCGTCGAGGACCACGGCATCGGATGCGGCTACGTCAGCTTCGGCGACCGCAGCCTCGGCAGCGTCAGCGACATCAGCTGTCTCGGCTTCAGCTTCCGGGGCATCCACCGGGTCGGAGACGGCGGCAACTTCATCGTCACCAATTGGTGCGGCCTCTAGGTCCAGGTCGTTCATGGAGTCGTCAGTCATCTCAATAGCTCCCGAGCGTCAGGGCAATTCCCTGGCGCAACGATTCGGCCGCCTGGCGCTTACCCGGATTGATCACGAAATTGAAGAACTTCTCGAACAGGTAGTCGCAGGCGAATACGAACAGGGTGAACACGATCAGCGAAACCAGCACGATGATCGAATAACGGATCACCACTTCCTTGGTGGGCCAGTTCACCTTCTTCATCTCGCCGCGAACTTCGCGTATGAACTGGCGAGGCTTGGTGCGTTCCTGGTTCAAGCGCTGTTGCGCGGGGGCGCGACGCTCTCGTACGGAGACAGGTGAGCCGTCCTCGTTGACCTGACCGGCCTTACGGGCTGCTCGTTTCTGTTCTCGGTTCATCGACACGTCGATAACCTCTCGCGTTCTTCTACAACAGGTGTGACCTGAATAACAGGAATGAATGTTTCGAGCAGGGCAGGCGGGACTCGAACCCGCAACCGCCGGTTTTGGAGACCGGTGCTCTAGCCAATTGAGCCACTGCCCTTCGCACTAGTGCGACCAGACACGTTAGTTGGTCTGGCTCGCATGTAGCTATCTGGACCCCAAAGGTCCCTGAGTTCAGCGGAAATCTCTCGCAACAGAGGGACTCGAGTGGGACTCAGGAGGCCGGCCGCTTGACCCTGGCGGCCAGCACCAAGGCGCCAGCCGCGGTTGCTGCAGTAGCGGCAGTTGCAGCTGCGGCGACATATGCGACACGACGTCGGTCGCCGCTTTGTTGGTCAACCGGAACCACATCCGTGTCGCGAACGAGCATCATGACCTCGCCGACCATGGTGACACCCGGGTCGACATGCGAGCCGCGCATCGACAGCATCGTCCTGCGAATCTTGCGGTACTGGGCTTGTTCAGCCTGACAACGCAGACAGTGATCCGTGTGCCGGGCGATGCTGCGCGGCAGCGACGAATCGGACTCGGCCGATTCCGACAACAACAAAGAGACGTCTTCACACCGCATGGGAATCAACCTCCTCGAGCCTTGGGAACACCTCGGCCCGTAGCCGGTGCCGTGCACGGTGCAAACGGACCTTGGCCGCTGTCACCGAAATACCGAGTTCCTCGGCGATGTCCTCGTGTGGCATCTCGTAGATATCGCGCAACACAACAACTGACCGCAGCTTCGGGGGGAGTTCCCCAATGGCTGCGTTCAACCTGGTTCGCAGATCAACAACGTCGCTGTAGTGCTCCGGGTCTGCGTCGAGTCGCGTTTCGACGACGGTTGCGTCATCGAGGAGTTGGTCATGGCGGTGCTTGGAGCGACGCTGGACATAGGTCGCTGCACAGTTCGCCGTGATCCGGTACATCCAGGTGGAGAAGCGCGCATCACCACGGAATCCCGAGAGCCCTCGATGGGCCTTGAGATAAGCCTCCTGGGTCACGTCTCTTGCGTCCTCCTCGTCACCGGTCAACCGGATTGCCAATGTGTACATATCCCTGTACGTGGCTTCGACGAGTTGTTTGAACGCTGATTCGCTACCAGCGCGTGCTTGGGCGACCAGCTCGGACAATTCGTCTTCTACCGACGATTGTGACTCCGAGTCGGGTTCAGAAGTTACGTTTCTTCCCCGAGAGTGATCGCTGCGGCGCATCGCGTGAACCGCTTCCTAAGCCTTATGCCGCATTCCAGCGTTGGCTGGACTAGCGGGTTTCCTTGTGGAGGGTGTGCTTGCGGTCGAACCGGCAGTACTTGCTGAGTTCGATGCGCTCACGGTTGTTCACCTTGTTCTTCTTGGTGATGTAGTTGCGACGCTTGCATTCGGTGCACTCGAGGGTGACCTTGACTCGCTTGTCTGATGCCATCTTTACCTGCTCCTGTGAAGGAATTCGTTGGCGGTAGCGGCGGCCGGACTCGAACCGGCGACCTCTCGATTATGAGCCGAGCGCTCTAACCAACTGAGCTACGCCGCCATTGAATTGTGGTGCTCTATTTAGATGCGGAGTGCATCAGAGCCCCCTGTCAGAATTGAACTGACGACCTCTTCCTTACCATGGAAGCGCTCTGCCGACTGAGCTAAGGGGGCATGCCGACGAAACCGTCGCCGGGCCGAGAGGTGACAATAGCGTCAGGGGGGATACCGGGACAATCGCGCTCGGGTGGGGACTGTGGGTAATTCCCCAGATTTCCGTGGAACTGGGGCTCAAGAAAATCTCCGAATGAGCCGATGGACCTATCGTGCAATTCGAACGGTTAGTCATTGAATCAGGCGATAACAGCATCGCTTTCGACCTTCACCCCCGTCTCACCGTGATCTCGGGTCTAAGCCAGATGGAACGTGATGGGCTCATCAACGAGTTCATCGGCGCCATGGGCAACTCCCGAGCGGGTGTCCACCTGGAGTTGATGGCCGACAGCGGAGGTCGTTTCGCAGTCTTCCGGCCCAACGGCGCAGATCACCGGGTGATCGATGTCGAGAACCGCGTGGATGTCACCTCGCAGTTCAAAGACGACACAGGATCGATCAACTTGTTGGTCCGTGCCGGGCTCGACACCAGGACCGCCCGGCGCGCGATGCGCTTCACCGCTCAGGACCTGACCGAGGCCACCGAACGCGACAAGCTCATCCAGGCGCTCGCCCGCATGGACCAGAACCAGTTGTGGGTGGCCGCCGAGGCGTTGCGGTCAGCTGAACGTCGACTCGAAGAAGAGGCCGAGGCAACCGGGTCGAGCGTCGAGGACGCTGCCGTCATCGAACGCATCGAGACACACCACGCAGAGTTCGAGCGCACCCAGGCCCAGAGCGAAGCGGTCCGCCGTGGGACGTTCCTGATCTCGGGATTCGCAGCGCTGTTGTCGGTTCCGCTCGCAAGGATCACCTCGGCTCTGGCGGCGGTGCCGTTCGGCCTGATCGCGATCCTGTCAGTGCTCGTGTCGATCGTCTACTGGCGCCGCATGGAGACCGCACGCAAGCGTGAGGAAGAGGCACTCGCCGATGCCGGGGCGCAGTCGTATCTGGGCTTCCACCTGCAACGGGTGAACAGCCTGTTGTCATCGGATGCGAACCGTCGCCGTTTGATTCGCGCGGCTGAGGAACAACGTGAAGCAGCTCAACGCTGGTCGGCTCTCGCCGGAGACATCGACTTCGAATGGGCATTCGAGAACCAGGCGGAGATCACCCGCATGGCCAAGCTTCGCACCACGGTCCAACCGGGTGCTGCGCTCGAAGGCGACACGAGTCACGTGGACGACACCGCAGCGATCGCCCACGCAGTCGTCAGCCGTTTGAGCGACCTGCGCAATCTGGGAACCTCGGGTGAGAGCTTCCCGGCGCTGCTGGACGACCCGTTCGTGAACATCGAACAGAGCATGATTCCGGCTCTGTTGGAGGTCATGGTTCGCAGCTCTGCTGATCAGCAGATCGTGCTGTTGACCGAGTCCGCAACCGTGAGTTCATGGGCCCATGTGGAAGCGATGACCGGAGCGGTCGGACTCATCGAGCCGACACCCACAGCGAAGGCCACCACCAACGCTTTCTGAGGTTGACGGGGGTGGGGCCTGGCGCTTAGTCGCTTGGTCGCTTGGTCCTTGGCGCTTGGTCCCGCCGCCTGAATCGCTCAACCGAATTGCAGTCCTTGGAGCCCGGCCCTCGTGCCGGGCTCCGGCGCGTTCGAGCAGTCTGCGATTCACTCAACCGTTTGATGTCGCAGTCGGGTACCAGTCCCCGCACGTCACCATTGCCTCGACGAATGGTTCACCGTTACGGTCGACTGACGACGCGGCCTGATCGGAAGGCGCAAGAGCCGTGCGACTTTCATGACCGCTTCCCTTGTGAATTCCAGTGCGCTCACATCTGAGCCACCGGAGCGCCAATTGACTCAGGAAGTACAATCATGTCGATCACCGAATCTGACCGGCACCGGCTCTACCAACGCTTGGAAACCATTCTCGGTCCCGACGAAGCGACGACTCTTATGGAACATCTCCCACCCGTCGGTTGGACCGACGTGGCGACCAAGCGAGATCTTGAGCACCTCGCCAGCGAGATGGACTCACACTTTGATGAGATCGATCAGAGCATCAAGCTCCTTCGCACCAGCATGGACCTCCAGTTCGCTGCGGTCCACAGTCGGATCGAACAGTTTGAATCAGCACTTCGGACCGCTCTCACTGAACAGGGAACGATGTTGTTTCGCGAACAACGAAACAACATCGCTGCGCTGACAACCGTTCACATGGCGTTGATCGGGGTCCTGATCACCGTCCTCAAACTCATCTGAGAACCATCCCGCTCCCCTGCCGCCAGATCGAGCAAGCAGCCGACCTCGACCCACAGATCTGCGTGCCCACGACCACGTGCGTCTAGTTTGCGAATGTGAAGATCCGGCCTGCTGACGTTGCAGATGCACAAGCGATCATGGACATCTACAACCCGTACGTGACGTCTTCGACCGCCACGTTCGACCTGATTCCGCGCTCACCAGAAACGCAGCGCGAATGGATCGAGGATCGCAGCGGCGCCCGGTTCGTCCTGGTGGCCGAGACCGAGGACGGCGACGTGTGCGGCTTTGCTTCCATCTCTCAGTTCCGTGATCGAGCGGCGTACGCAACGACGGTCGAGGACTCGGTCTACATCGCTCCCGAAAGTCACGGCATCGGAGTCGGCAAAGCACTGCTCAGCGCTCTGATCGAGACCGCTCGGGCCCACGGCTTTCATTCGATGATCGCCCGGATCGAAAGCGAACAGAAGGCGTCCATCGCACTTCACCACTCTTGCGGCTTCGAGGTAGTTGGTCACGAAAATGAGGTGGGCCGAAAGTTCGGCCGCTGGCTCGACGTGATCGTCATGCAACGCCGCCTCTGACCTCACAGGGGGCACGCCTCGTCACCCAAGATCACCCGCAGACGCGACGAAACCCCGGCCGGATCTCTCACAGCGGGGTTTCGTGATGTTCGGTGCGTACTTGGTGAAGCACCTTTGGTGGGCCGGGAAGGATTCGAACCTTCGAAGGCAATGCCGACAGGTTTACAGCCTGTTCCCTTTGTCCGCTCGGGCACCGACCCAATGGGCATGTCACGATAGCGTTGTCTGACCCCAGACGTGTAGCCGGGGACCAACGATCCCGCCATATTGTGGGCGCATCCATCACAGGGAGCAATAAATGCCGACATTCGACATCACATCCGAGGTCGATCACCAAGAGATTCGCAACGCCGTAGATCAGGCGATGCGCGAGATCGTCAACCGTTTCGACTTCAAGAACACAGACTCCTCCATCGAGTTGGACGAAACCTCGGTGACGCTGCGTTCGGCCAGCGAGGACCGGCTGAACGCCGTTCGTCAGGTGCTTGAGGAGAAGCTCGTCAAGC
>JAGQSZ010000054.1 GCA_020439285.1 Microthrixaceae bacterium | reverse complement strand
CGCGGTGCGCGTCCTGAGTTGGGACGATGAGCCCGAAGCCAAACTTCTCCGTCGACGGGGCGGGACCCAACTAGCGGACCGCGGCGGCAAGTGTGGGCTGGTGGTGGTGTCTGAGCCCGGCCGAGCCTTGGACAGTTCCGATGTCGCCGCGGTCGTGCAACTACCACTACGTGCACATCTCGAACGAGATCCAGCGATAGCCCGACGAGTGGACGCTGGACAGTTCCTTCACCGACCTCCCCGTTCGCTGCTCAAGGAATTGGGAGACATCGCATGACCAGCATCGAACTACCGGTGGCCGACCCTCTGGTGGGCATGGCACCCAATGGCTCGGTCCGTGGCGGGTCTGCGGTGGGGCGCATCTTGTCTCAGGTTGCCCGAGCTAGATCCACGTCGTCAGCGTCAGTTGCGGGTGAGACACAGGGGCCACTTGATCGGATCGAAGGAATAGTCTCTCGGGAAGCTCCACTGCTCGCCGAGTCGGAACGCCGCGAATTGATCAAATCTGTTGCGAACGGCGTTCTCGGCTTGGGTGCAATCGAGAACCTGCTGGTTGATCCACTAGTGACCGATGTGTTCGTCAACGGGCCCGGTCCGATCTGGGTTGAACGAGCAGGAGTGCTCACCGATTCGGGTCTTGTCATAGACGTGGCTGAGATCACCAGGTGTATCGAGAGACTGGTTGCGCCGCTCGGGCTGAGAGTCGACCGTTCCAATCCAACGGTTGATGCCCGGCTCGACGATGGCACGCGGGTCACCGTGGTTCTGCCGCCGTTGGCACCAGATGGTCCGCTGCTCGCTGTTCGACGACATCGTGACGAGGTGCTGCCGCTGAGCGCGTTCGCAGACGAGTCACTGGTGGCGATCCTCGAACGGGTGATTAGCGAACGTCTGAACACGGTGATCTACGGCGCAACTGGGTCGGGCAAGACCAGCCTTTTGAACTCGATGGCCGGTCTCTACGACCTCGATGAACGTGTTGTTGTCGTGGAGGATTGTTCTGAACTGCGGTTGCCGGGGCGACATGTCGTCAGGCTCGAAACCCGGCCGTCATCGCCGGGC
The DNA here is from genome assembly GCA_020439285.1 of Microthrixaceae bacterium. GTDB lineage: Bacteria > Actinomycetota > Acidimicrobiia > Acidimicrobiales > Microtrichaceae > JAGQSZ01. Next base: position 12,911 of record JAGQSZ010000054.1, on the reverse strand, counting down.
GGCTCGGGCGGTGCGACGATTCGGGATCTGGTCAGAGTCTCCCTTCGGCTCCGCCCAGACCGCTTGATCGTCGGTGAGGTTCGTGGTTCAGAAGCGGCCGACATGATCTGGGCGATGTCGACTGGTCACTCGGGTTCCATGTCGACATGTCATGCATCGAGTCCCACCGACGCGTTGATGCGTCTCGAAATGATGATGTTGCAGGCCGAACCAAACCTGTCCGAAGCACTCGTGAGGGCACAGATCGACTCGGCAATCAACGTCCTGATCGGTATGACCCGAACAGGTGGTGGAGCCCGACGTGTCGAACAGGTTCACCTTCTGGGAAGAAACGGCAGCGTGCGCCGGCTGGTGGCGTCACCAAAGTTGGGAGAGTCATGGGACTGATCAAAGCGGCACGCGAAGTGAAACTGGGGCGGCAACTCCCAGATCTGGTATCTGAGCTAGCTCGTCTCGTTGACTCCGGTTCCACCCTCCACCTGGCCTTCGAGGAACTAGCAACGGCGTATCCTCCGCCGCTCGCGACCGAACTGGCATCGGTCATCAGGGACCTCCGTAACGGTGTTCGCTTCGACGCGGCTCTACTGGCGTGGGCACAGCGATCAGACCGAGAAGACATCCAATTCTTGGTATCGGCCTGTCGCATTGGCGCGATCCAAGGTGGCGGCAACCTTGTCTCGTTACTCGAAGGCCTAGCGGCTGCAATGAACGACGAATGGGAACTCATCGCCGAGGCCCGCTCGTTGACCGCCCAAGCGCGTGCGTCGGCATGGGTGATGACGGCACTGCCATTCGGAGGACTGCTGTTGTTCTCTGTCCTGGATCGGTCGGTTGTGGCTTATCTCTTCGGAACCCCGACTGGTCGGGTTCTGTTGATCGTCGGGCTAACACTCAACACGCTTGGAGCCGTGGCCATGTCGGCACTGGTGAAATGGGCGCTGCGATGATGCCGATCCTGTTGGGAGTCGCGGCGACTGGGCTCAGCCTGCACCTAAGTGGCTTCCGGTGGAACTGGCCGTGGAGGGTTGGCGAGCTAACAGCACTCGCTGGTCGACGTGGGGCTGTTCGTGACGGTCGCCCCGCCAGGGCTGCCCGGAAAACCTCTGGAAGAGTGGGGCGGGAACAGCGCGCAACACATGTTTCAAGGCAACGAAGAACCGTTCAGTCCACCCGCAGTCGATCCAACAGGGTTGATCGCGACCTGCCACATACAGCGGGTCTGTTGTTGGTGGCAGTGAGCGCCGGTCATTCTGTCCACAGCGCGATAAACGCTGTTGGTCAGGTCGATGACGGTGTCGTTGGGACTGCGCTGGCCAGAGCGTGGCAACGATTCTGCGATGGCTCGACGTTGGCCGACGAACTACGTGCGCTGCCCGGCTTGGTGGGGGAACAGGTCAGACCGCTATGCAGCACGCTCATATTGGCCATGTCCTCGGGAGCACCACTCGAACCGGCGCTCCTTCGACTCGCCGACCGGGAACGTCGACGTGTCAGGCGCCGGGTGGAACAACGCGTCCGCAAACTCCCTGTACTGATGTTGGCGCCTCTGGTGACTTTGCTGTTGCCCTCCTTCACCGTGCTTTCGATTCTGCCGGTGGTTCTGTCGACCGCAGCAGAGGCCAATTTCTGAACTGGCTGAGCCGTGTCCGTGGGCTCGCCCCGATCGTGAAGTCGCTGTCCGTCGACCACCAGCTACAAGGTCCCGACAGCTTTCACCCAGCTATTTGTGTCTTCAAAGACTGACTCAGGAGTCAGGACCATGAACCCGAATCCGTCCCAATCCAAGATGCTCACCCGCTGGTTGCTCGGTGATCACGTCGCATGCCGAGAAAACTCCGAACGGGCTCAGAGCACTGTCGAGTACGCCATCCTGTTGCTCGGAGCAGCAGCGGTTGCAATGCTCGTCGTTGCCTGGGTGTCACAGAGTGACGTCGTGGGTCGACTGTTCGACAGCGTCTTTGACCGGATCATCTCCCAGCAATGAGAGCCTCCGACCGGGGGCAGGCGACGGTGGAATTGGCCGTGTTGTTACCCGTAGTGGTGCTGATGATGCTGGTGCTCGTCCAAGGCGTGCTGGTCATCCGTGATCGCTTGTTCCTCATCAATGCGGCACGTGTATCGGCCCGCGCAGCGGCGCTCGATCCCACCTCGTCGGCCATGGTCGACGCGCTTGACGCCAACGGCGTCGCATCGGAGTCCTTGAGTGTGGAATTGGATGGCTCACGCCAACCCGGGTCGGTGGCCACGGTGACGGTTACTCGGCGAGTCTCCCGGGTTCCGGTTATCGGTGGAGTGCTCGGCGACGTGGAACTCAGCGAGCGGCTCGCGTTCAGGATCGAGGATTCTGGGGACGATGGTGCCTGAGCCGACAAGACCTAGGAACTCGTCAATCTGGGGTTTCAAACGATCAGAGTTTGGGCCAAGCATCCGTTTGCGGCACTAAGGGATGTTCTCTAATGATCGGTTATACCGGAGTAATACTTCATCGCGTGAAGACCGCCGTTTCCATTCCAGACGACGTGTTCGAAGCTGCCGAACGACTTGCTACTGAACGCAACGTGTCTCGGAGCGAGCTGTACGCCGCAGCGCTCCGCTAGCTGGTCCAAAGTGACGATCGAATCACGGAACAACTCGATCAGGTGTACACCCTCGATCGGTGTAGCGGAGGTGTCTTTCGAGGCGTTCGCCGAGCAGTGGGAACCGATCTACCCGGCTTTGGTCAAAACGTGTAGAGACACCTGGGGCGACTTCGAGGGCTTCCTGCAGTTCCCAGTCGAGATCCGCAAGATCGTCTACACGACCAACGCGATCGAGTCGCTCAACAGTCGGTTCCGTATAGCAGCCGTCAGGCGAGGGCATTTCCCGACCGACCAGGCCGCCCTCAGAGTCCTCGATCTGGTCGCCACCGAGCGGCGCAAGAACCGCTCGAACCCCACCGGGAGGATCAACGGCTGGAAGCACATCCTGAACACACTTACCATCCACTACAACGACCGCATCACCGCGGTCACCGACTAACCATGACCACCCCGGTTACACACACAATGCGACAGTCCCTCCTGCAGACGAAAATGGAATCGTCATCGTAGACGGCTTGTCAACGTCGCTACTTCTGCCGCTGCTGCAGTAGTGACAGTTGGCTGTCTGTCGGCCACCGCAGGCGTCGGGTCAGTTGCCTGTATAGCAGGGGTGCTGGAATTGTCTACATGGGAAGCGTTTCAGCCAATGCTCTAGTGGCGACCTCGTCGGAGGTGAACGACGCGGGTTCGGGCAGTCTTTGCTTGTGGGGCCGCTGCGACCGATAGCGACTGGAATTGCCTGCGGCTCAACCTTCGGACGGGGATGTGGCAGTGCGTTCGCGCGGCGGCTAATAGGCAGTAGTCTCTTCAGGGAAGGCTTTCGCAGAGGACCGACACGCCGTGTGGTGCAGCGGGGGCAGAGGTGAAGGTGTCCGCTCCACTCAGGTTTGTGGGACAGTTAGCACTGGTCGCAGGACTTATGGCGTTGTTCTTAGCCGCACTGGAGAGCTGGATATTCTTTGGTGTCTTCCTAGCAGTTATGGGGTTCATCTGGTGGTATGGTGCGCGCCGAAGGCATGCTGACGGTGCTTCGACGTTCGACAAGTAGTGTGTTGCATCAGGGGTGGGGCAAGTGCGTTTGGTTCTTGGGCCTGTTCGCGTAGATGTTGAGTAAAAGGCGCTGGGTGGCCCGTAGATCTCCGCTGGACATCGAACGAGAACATCTCGTTGAAGCAATCGGAAGTTTGTTGGCCGCTCTTCCAATCGTGGCTTGGTCGGGACAACACGGCTCCTTGGTGTACTTGGCCTTGGGGTGTGCTGCGCTCGCTATTGTCTGGCTCACGAGGCGGTGTCGTGCGTCTGAGCTATGGATAGTCGGTGATTCTTTGACAGTGCAAAATGTTTGGCGCGTTCATCATGTTGAGGTCTCGCATGGTTCCTCGTTGCACATAGTTTGGGGCCGTTATGGGAGAATTATTGAGCTGCGGTCGCCGAAATCGTCTGTAGTTCTGGAAGCAGTTGGCCCCGAACTAGTTGACGAATTGGGCCGTCAGCTTGGATCTGAACTGCTGAACGGCGACTGCTTGCAGATCGTTGATGAGACGCAACTCGCCGCCACGCTGTCCAGCCCGTGGCGAGGGTTGGCCGACTGGTGGACACGGCAGGTCCGAATCTACTGATGAAAACTCGGAATCGTAGCCACCAATCAAGTGCTGGATGGGTTTGGAACTGCAACAAGGCATGGCAAGACGTCTTGGCAGAACGTTTACCGCGCTGGCCGCTTGCCATAATCGGCGCGATCTTCGTCATCTTGGGCTTCATGGTGTCAGCCGAATGGGCCCAATTGTCGGCGCTGGGCATTGCTGGAGCTGTTGCTTGCTTTTTGGTTGTAGCTGTCGCCCGGGCACGCCGTGTGGGGCTACGACTCGTCAATGGCACCATCGTCGTCCAGAACCTGTGGGGTCTTGAAACTATTGAAGCGCGTGACGTGGAGTCGGTTCTTCTCCGAAGAGGTCGAACAGAAGCTCGAGTAGCAATACAGACGCACATCGAACTCGTCGTTCTTGACGCAGTGAATTTCTTCGACGTCCGAACTTTGGCTGACCAGTTGACGCAAGCGCTCTGTACAAATTCTCCTTTGGAGGTTCATGGTTGGTCGGACTAGAGCACTTCAGGTAGATCAGCAACTCGGGTGCTTCACGTTGTATGGGGGGTGTGTACTCTCGCACTGCTCTAGACCGGCCAAAGCTGGTGACTCATCACTGTCGATGACAGTCTGTGTGGCAGATGAACCGTGTCCGAGGTCTGCATGCGGTTCAGAGGTCGAGGATCTCGCCAAGTAGCCGTTCCTCGTGGACGATTCGACGCTGATGGTTGAACACGACCTGGAGGTCAGGGCACCAGGGAGTAGCTCCAGAGCTGTGCTTGTCGAAAGGCAGATCGACTCCCTCCGCTTCCGCCACCAAGAGTGCTCTCTCATAATCCGTGGCGTCCATCTTCCATGGCGTCAGTCCGGCATCGTACATGCGGGAGCAGATGGACAGACCCGCCGCATCGAAGTCGCCGTGGTACCGGACATCGACGCCCCCGTCGACGAGTTGTTCCAGTAGCAACTGCACCGCCCGTGACGGGTTTCCATTTGTGCACACCACCGACACACTTGATGACTGCTGGACCGCATTCTCCAAGACCCGAGGGTTCTCTACCGCTAGGACGGGAGTTCTGGGATCGCCTTGGAGCGGATGCTCGCGCAGAGCAAGTTGAGTGAACAGGAAGGGAACACCTGCCATGTTCGAATTCCGGACAGCGTCGTGGAGGACGTGGTCCGAGGCAACACGGAGGTTCCAGGTGAGTGCTGGACCAGAGACCAGATCGAAATGTGCCCCTGCTCGCTCCCATGGGCCTCGACCGTCATCTTCGGGTACCAAGAGGTCTAGCGCTCGAGTCGCGGCGCGCTCCAGACGCGTTCCCGGATCGAGAGCGTGGGCCGAGCCGAACAGCTTGGCGGCTAGTTCGACACGGCTGAGTGGAGCTCCGTTCATGTCGTCGGCTCCGGTGGCGAGCGTTTCGACAACGCGTCGTGTCGAGTTGACCAGGTTGACGGCTTCATTGGTTGTGAGGCCTGCCAACAAGCCAGTTCTTACGACCTCGGCGAACCATTCGTCTACCCAGGGCTCGTTCCATTCGTCCGCCTCAGCTCGGGCCGCGGCCCGTGCCTCAGCTGCTGCGTCCCGGGCCGCCAAACGCTTGGATCTCTTGTCGGACACTGGAAAGCCAAGTGCGCCCAGTGCTCCGGCCAGATCCTCGCCCACCTCAAGTCGAATCAGCCCGGATTCGACGTCTTCGAGATTGACTGTCGTCTTCAGCTTCTTGTCGGTGAGCGACTCCAGAGTCAAACGACAGGTCGACGAGAGGTGTGGGAGTCGCATTCGGCCCCGCGATTCAGGGCCGTTGCGTTCCAATCGGCTCTGAACCGCGTGCCAGAAACCTGCTAGGTCGGTGTGGGTGAGTGACTCCGGGATGTTCACCACAGCGTGGGATCCGGTTCAGTCACTGGCTCAGGCTCGAGCGTGTAGCGCGCCGCGGCAGGTCGGAGTCGGACGAAATCGGTCGTATCGATTACCGACCGTTCACAGAGCATCATCATGGTCAGGTAGTCCAGAACTTCGCGGGTGAGTCGTTCGGGGGAGTCGACCAACTCGCTACGCCATCGCTTCGAGTTAGAGGTTGCCAGTTCGGTGACGATTGCTTCGACATCTGTGACGGCGATCCACTGGTCTCGGTCATCAGTCGAGAGCAGGGTCAATTCGTCGATCAACAGCAGTGCGGCGTGACCAATGGTGCCACCGGTTGGGAACTTGTTGGAGCTGAGGGAGCCGTCTGGGTCGATCGCTGCGACTCCCTCCGAACGCGCTTCGAGTTCGAGCGCGAACATCTCGTCCAGACGTGCCGTCTCCTCGCCGAGACGCCGTCGTAGTTCAATCCATTCCTCGTCGGTGCAATCCGAGCGGTACAGCACCGGATCCTCAACAAGGCGGGCCCTCAATCGCTGACGTAGCGAGTTCCGCTGCTCAATACTTTCAAACAGTTGCTCGATTGTCTCCGATCCGCTGAGGGCTGGGACGGGCAACAGCACGATCCTGTCGGGTCTCATCTTGAGGATTGCGTCGGCGTCTTCGTCAGTTGAGTAGGCGTCCACATGATTGTGCATCTCGGACACGAGCCCGTGGCGCAACATCCACTTGAGCGCTGTAACGGTCGCACGCCGTTCACTTGTGTCGCCCTCGAGTTCGATCTCGGCCTCGGCAGCCGCCGAGCGCATCTCGGCGATCAGGTCACGGAGACTTATCACCGATGGACCCGATGCCGTTGCCGCGAAGATGAGGGTCAGCATTGTGTATTCGATCTGACGCAGCGGCCTGGTGGGTTGGGTCGCGGTGTGCAGAGGGCGACCAACGGGTGCGTAAGTCGTTTTGAAAAGCCGTGCTGTGTCGGTGTCGACGTGTAACCGGTAGCCCAGCATCTGTGTGAACCAGCGGTCGAGATCCGACTCATGTTTTCGGATGAGCCGAAACTCCTCGGGGTGACGCTCAGCAGTTGTCAGAGGGTGCATCAACAGGTGCCGGGCAACGCCTTGCTTCTCGACCGCTGCTTGAGGGTTGGCCTTCTCGACTGAAGTCACTCCTCGACCCTTTCAAAACTGACTCCCACTCCGTACAGGGTGAGACTCCCCTCCGGACTTGCTATCGCCGTTGAGCCCGGAATGGTTCGGACGACACAAGCAATCTGTTGATCCAGGATCCGACGTTCACCCGATTCCTCTGGCGGTTGGCGACTGGCGCGGGACAACAGTTGCTGTACCCGTGGAAGTGCTTGGATCGAGATGGTGGCACCGTTGAGATCTCCTATCGCTATGAGTTCCGAGTCGACCTCGGCTCGAGCGATGGCGGCTGCTTCACGTTTTTGGCGGATCACGAGCTGTTGCCCGCGGAGGTCCCTCAGTGGGGTTGTGGATCCACGGTTGGTCGTGTCGCCGCGTTCACGCAGGGACACAGCGACCGATGCTTTCGGCGCGTCCCACCACGACACGGAAACCGGAGTTGGGTCGGCGGAATCGTCGCTCGGTCTGCCAAGGTGGACCGGGGCGAACATTCCGAACGCCGCGGCCGACAGCCGATGGCACTCGTCAGAGTCGGCGGCGGTGTCGAAGAAAGTTGCGAGGCGAAGGAAGTCTGCTCTACGTGAGGATGCTCCGACGCCAATGCGGGAAAGCCGTGTCAGGTTGAGAGTCAGAGTCCTGATAGCTGAAATGGCGTCGCGTCCGAGCCGGTCGATACGAGACTGCTGGATCGGGGTGGCGACAAACCAGTTGTTGATGTGGTCCCAGTCGTCTGTGATGGATCCTCTCTGGCGGGAAACAGCAACCGAGTCCGATAGGCCGGCTCTGTCTACCCGGGTCGCAAGTCCTCGTGATCCGCTGGAGATTCGTTCCACGATCTTCGGGACATGTGGACCTAGTTCTGTGAGCAGCCGCCCTATCGGGCGGGCGGTTCGTTGGATCTCGTCGAGTCGGTCACCGACGTAGCCGACGAGCACCTCGGCGAAGAAGCGGAACTCCTCCGGGTTCAGGTCATAGCGTGCCTGCCATTGGTTGATCGCGGCGAAGAACTGCGTGATCTCAGACGTGAACGCTTCGTGTGGGTCAAACACGTTGCGGACGGCGTCGCTGAGTTGCTCCGGGTCGATTGTCTCGAAGTCGACAGAAATGAGAAATCCGAGAGCGTCTCGGAGCGACCGCAATCTGCTGGTCGAAACGTCACGTACTTCGTCGATCCGGCTCAGGACGCCTTCGACCAGACCGTGAACTTCCTGCCCGGCTCGGGTAATCAGGTAGCGGTTCCGACGTCTGTAGTAGTCGCTGATGCTGTTCGGGTTGCCAACTGATGACGAGACGGTCAGGTTCCCCCAACGTCGGAGTTGCTCCAGACGATCCGCTACCACCGCGGGATCTATGTCTATGCCGTCACTTGCTAACAGGCCCGCGACGTCCTCAGGGGCGAACTCGGCGAAGAACGTGTTGGCGAACACTGCGACAATCCTGCGGTAGTCGACCCATTCGTCGACGGTCACATAGCGGAACAGTCGGCGGGCATCCTCGGAACTCACGGGACTTCGACCCTGTCGTGTCCATCCCATCTTGCGCGCTCAAGGACAATCGCGCCCAACCCAGCGTCCCTCACCACTTCGATAATCGACAACTCAGGGACACTGGCATGGGTTCCCCAGAGGCGTTCGCTCGTCGCGATGAAATCGAGGTCGAGTTCCACGAGCAGTCCGAACAGCTTGGGATGGTTGTCCTCGGACACCTTCGCGAATGCGTCGTCGAGCAACACGAAACGTGGCGCCGCAGAGTCGAACTCGCCAAGCGCGTCGTAGGACGCCGCGACTGCTGCGAATAGAGGCAGATACGACACCACCTTCTTCTCACCCTCGGACAGACCGGTTCTTTTCGTTAGACGTTCGGGGCCTTGGCCCGGGCGATTCAACAGCACTGTCATCTCGTGCCAGACCCGGTAGTCGAGAACCTCTGCAATCAACTGCCGGTACGTGGAGTCCGGGTTGTCACGTCTTGCGTTTTCCAGCAGCGATGACAGCGTTGCGGCGAGTTCGGCGTTCTCGTCGTCGCTGCGCATGTCCGGAGGCTTGGACATCTTGTCGACGGCCCGCGCGAGTTCCTCGTCGATGTCGCTTCTGCGTCTCCAACGTAGCGACGCTCCGATTCCATGCGAGGTGGAGACGCTGCCCAACCTCTTGTTCATCAACTTGACGAGTTCGCTGGCTGCATGAAGCTTCGTGGCGACCTCAGTCGCGATCAGGCCTTGGAGAAGGTTCCGTAGAGCTTGGTCCTGCTTGGCAGACAGCAGACTCGCCTGATGATTCAACTGCTCCCTGACACTGCTCGCAGCGTTTGGCAACGGCATGCGCCCGATGGGGCCGTTCACCTCGACCTGGACCGGCAGCGACTCGTCGGGTTGGCGGTCCTCCGCATCCCAACCCGCTCCCAGTGTGTCGCGCCGCAGACGCAACGACTGCCTCACGCCATCGGCGGTCGTCGGCGAAGCGGGAGGGGGAACCTCGGCAAGGATGAACTCGGCCAGCGTGCGGACACCGTCGACCGACTCAACCGTTGCAGGCGGGACCAGTTCGTTGTCGGTGTCGGTGTCACTGTCGGTGTCGTCGACTTCGGAGTCTGCGCCTTCGACGTCGACCGGTTCACGCACCGCTGCTGTCACACCAGGGACTCCCAGAGCGGATCGTAGGAGCGGAAGCTGCGCAACACATGCCAGGCGTGCTTGAGCGACCGCCCTTTCGGCTGTCTCGACGGCAGCTCGGGCTCTGGCCAATTCCAGGAGAGCCGACTCGACGGCCTTATCGCTTGAAGGGATCTGGTCCCGGGTGGCGGCTAGTTCAGACTCGGATGCCTCGATCGACTTGATGATCTCCTCATAGGCCACGCCGAGCGAGTCCTCCAACGTCGCGAGCCGCATGGCCACCGGCTCGTGTTCGGACCGCTTGGCATCAACTTCGGCGTCTGCGGCGATCGAGTCCGCGATCGCGGAACGCCAACGTTGCGCAGCATCGGACCACCCATCACATGAGCGGCTGAGTGTGTTCAAGTTGCCCTTGGTCGCGGAGATCAGGTGGCCTGCCTCGTTGAGGGTGACTTCGATTTCATCGAGTCCGGCGCCCGTGTGGGGGAGCGACAACGTTGTGGCCTGCCTCCTGGCATCGTCGAGTGCGTCGGCGTGCAATCCCTCGCGGCGAGTCACTTCCGAAGCGGCTTGGTCAACGGACTCCTGCAACTGATCTATTTGCTCTTCGGCGACGTGGAGTTCTGCCTGGGCTCGGTCGAGCGGCTCAGCCGAGGGAAGTGAGTCCCGTAGGTCGATGACTCCTCCTATCCACTGCGAGGCGACATCGATCTCGGCTCGCGTCGATGCGACTTTCGTAGTCGCCTCGACCAGCTCCTCGCGAACCTGTGAACGCCGCCGTTCGAGCGTCGCGGCACGTGCGGTCGCGCCGATGTATTCGGATGTGTCTTTGCAGTGGCGTCCCTCCACGAGCCCAACCCGGAACAGTCCACCGGGCGTAACGACAGTGGTTGCACTGCTGCCCAAATCCGTCGAAATTGCATTGAGTACATTTGCAACCGCAGCAACTTCGATGGACGTCGTGACCGATTCAGGAATCGTGACCGTCAGATAGTCACTCAGGGGTGAACCAACGGCCGACGAATCACCATTCGCTGTCACCAACAGTTCACCGTCTTCGGCTCGCAACCCCTCAGTCGAAACCGTCGCGCCGAGTAGCCCCGCTGCTTCTAGTGCCGCCTCCAAACCGCTGCGAGTTGAGTCGTCGAGTCCGTCGGCGAAGTCGACGAGTTGTGAAAGTACCGGGGTGTCCGACGGCGTTTGCCATCCGAGCAGGGGCACCTCTGGCTCGGTCCTCGATTCCAGTTCGGCGAGTTCGGTCGCGAGTTGTTCGGCTTTGTCGCTCTCGTCGTGAAGGCGGCTCTCCAGGCTTGCTCGGGTCGAGCGGAGCTGATCGAGAACTCCCTCAACCGAACCCAATAGCTCGCCTCTGACGCGGGACCGGGCGTCAAGGAGATCTGGCGATTCGATACCCGTGGTCTCCAAGTCGAGTGAATAGCCGGACGCGGTTGCCGTTTGGCCAGCCTCGTTGACCCACTTCATGAGTTCGCTGCGAAATGACTCCAAGGACTGAGCTAGCTGGGACCTAGCGTTGCCGAGGACTGTCCGGCCCCGTTCCAGTTGCGCGTCGGCACCGGCCTTCGCCCCTTCCGAGAGCTCCAGCGCGTTGGCAGCCGAAGCAACTTTGGAGAGCGCCTCGCGGACGACGGCCACGTCGCCCCTCCTGATCCCGAGTGCTGTGATCAAGCGGGTGAGAGCATCTTCGGCAACCGTGGAGTCGAAGGGTCTAGCGGGCCCCGTTACTCCGTCGCGATCCGAAATCTCAACGGCAGGGACATCGGGTGGCTGCGCGGCCACCCCACACGCGGCACAAGCCGAGCGAAGCTGCGATAGCTCATTTTCGATATCGCTCAGGTCGTTGGTGAATCGTTGCTGTGCTTGCCCAGCTGAATCCGCAGCCGTACTGGATCGGTCGACGCAATTGCTCTGCCGACTTTCCGCGTCGATGACTGCTTTCCGGAGTGCTTTTACTCGCTCCCGTAGGTCCTCGAGGTCTTTACCTTGGGTGTAGGCGGGCAGGCCGCGCATGGCGTCGATCTCTGCATTCAGACGCTCTTCGTCTACGCGAAGTGCAGCCAACGCCCCACGAGCATCGTTCAGCTTCGTTGATGTCGACTCGTGATGCTGGCGCGCCTTCTTCTCGCCGCGCTCTGCTTGGCGGACCGCGTCGAGATGGCCCACCGCCTCTTCGGCCCGACCACGTAGATCGGTGCGAACGTAGGAGCGGTAGACCGAGGACAGTGCATCGAGTGCAGAAGCTGTCACGTTCAGGGACGAGACGTTGCGCCTGTGCTCCTCCAGATCCTCAAGTGGTTGGGCCGCGTCCTCGATAGCGGCCTCAGAGAGTTGCGGTAGGGCGTCGTTGAGGTAGCCGTGGAGTTCCGCGTCGATCTTGTCGCCGACCCGTGGGTTTCTGACGACATGCAACAGCGTGAAGTGCTGGTCAAGGTCCGCTCCGCCGAACAAGCGCGACCGAACCTCGCGGCGGTAGGCCTGGCGTTGTTCGTGCGGGAAGACGCTGCCAGCACCCAGTGCGAACCCGAGACCGTCAGCGCTCAACGGGACATTTCCTTCGACGAGGCTGAAGTCGATGCCAGGTCGCTTCGTTGTGATGAACCACCAGTTCTTGACCTTCTGGGTCGACTGGTTGGCTCGAATTCCACAGCCGCAGACGATGTAGTCGTCGTCGCGTTTGAACTCGACCCAGAGGTATCCGATCGGCTGTTGTTCGTCACGCCCGCTCAACATCCAAGACGCGAGAACCCCGCGCTGTTCACCGGCGGCATCGATGCGTCGAACGTCGGCCTCCAACAAGAACGGAAGAATCATGTTCATCGCGGTGGACTTACCCGACCCGTTGACACCGCGCAGCAAGAGTCGGCCGCCTGCGAAGTCGAGCACCTCGTCGCCGTACTGGTAGACGTTGAGGATCCCGGCTCGGTTCAGGGTCCAGCGTGAACTCATCGCCACAGGCTACGCAACCACGGGGCGGACCCGTTCCGATGGCAACTCGACGACGGTGAGCAGTGACGTGCGGTGTATTTCGTGTGTGTGTCGCACATGGGACGGAGTTGTGCCTCTATGTATGTGATGGGACTCAGCGGAAAGGAAACCGAACTTC
>JAGQSZ010000053.1 GCA_020439285.1 Microthrixaceae bacterium | reverse complement strand
CGGGGACCGGTCTGTTCAGTGACACGCCCGGCATCGATGTCCTCTTGTACCGACGCGACAACCAGTCGCAGGTTGTGAGCGTCTACGACTTGGTCCCGGAACTCGATCACCTCATCAAAGTTGTGTCCGGTATCGATGTGCATGACCGCGAAGGGCAGACGTGCTGGCAAAAAGTCTTTGATTGCGAGGTGAAGCATGACCACCGAGTCCTTGCCGCCGCTGAACAACAGCACGGGCCGTTCGAACTCGGCCACCACCTCGCGGATGATGTGGATCGACTCTGATTCGAGTGTCCGCAGGTGGTCCAACCGGCGGATCCCCGTTCGGGGCTCAGCAGAACGATCTCGCAGGGCGGATGATTCCACGGTGCCGCGACGGTCGAGTGTTGTCACAGCGTCGGCCAACAGTGATGGACTGACTTCAGTACTAGCTGTAGCTGATGTCATTTCAGAAAGCTCCTAGAAATTTGAGTCCGCTTGCCACGAGTACGGCAGGCATTGCGGTACGCACGATGACGGTTGCGCCAGTTGAGGACAGGCGGGCTCCGACGAATACTCCGGGCAACGCTCCCACCAGCAGTGAGGCGGTCACCCCGAAAGCCACGTCACCCAAGAAGAGGTGCCCGATTGCAGCGGCTCCGACGAGCGGAACAGCTTGGACCAGATCTGTACCGACCAGTTCCCGCTTGGAGAGTTGTGGATACAGAAAGGACATCACGACGATCATCAGGGACCCCGAGCCAACTGAGGTGAATCCGACCAGCGCACCACCTATCAATCCCAACAACACAGTGGCTCCTCGCCGGACCTGAACTGGCTGGGCCGCTGGCTTGTCGAGAGCCCCTGCGTCACGCCGACGACTCTGTTGATCGCGGATGATCATCGTCGAAGCCGTTGCCAACAACGCGATTCCAAGCATCACCCTGATCGTGTTCTCGGCCGTGCTTGCTGGCATAAGGTGCATCAGCCCGACACCGACAAACGCTCCGGGGATCGATCCGAGGCAGAGCCACGACACGATGTCGGTACGCACCGTGCGGTGACGCCAGTGGACCGCACCTCCGATGGGCTTCATCACCAGTGATGCAACCAGGTCGCTGCCAACTGCAGCTGTCGGACTCACGTTGAAGATGAAGACCAACATGGGGGTGAGGAGCGCTCCGCCTCCCATACCGGTCAGGCCGACTAGGAACCCACCGAGTAGTCCACCCAGCGCGAGGCCGGGTTCAATGGCCATATCGGATCAACTCGCGCATTCGCCGGGACCTACCTCGGCGATATAGGGGCCGGTCTCTCCGTAGTCGACATAGAAGTCGGGGCGTTCGGCCGGAGTCGGGAAGTTGTCGAGATGTCGGAGTTCATCTGCGATCGCCTTTGGGCCACCGACCCGTTCGAGCCATCCACGGAACTGCTCGCCGACGTTCCGTTCGGTTGCGAAGCGTTCGACGACGTATGCCGCCGCCTCAGGCGCAGCCTTGGCCGGCAGTCGCAGAACCTTCTCACCGAAATGAGCTTGCTCTTCTCCTACGTACCCTCCGATCAGCATCTGGTAGCCGGGGGCCGACTGGCCATGTGCCCGACGTTCGGCACCGTAGAACCCGATATCGCTGATGTGATGCTGTCCACAGGAGTTGGTGCAACCGGAAATATTGATCCGGACACCACTTATCTCGGCAAGACCTTCTTCTTCCAAACGGTCACCGATCGCCTTGGCGAGTCCACGCGACTGAGTCACTGCCAGGTTGCAGGTATCCGCTCCGGGGCATGACACGACGTCACGGGCGAGTTCTGCGCCCGGAGTAGCCATTCCGATCTCGTTCAGTCGGGTGTACAGGACAGGAAGCTGATCCTCTGTCAGTCCACGGAACACGAGGTTCTGGCGTGGCGTGGTTCGGACCTGTAGGCCCAGATCCCGTTGAATCGCTGCAAGCGAGCGCAGTTGGACAGCGGTCACATCGCCTAGTTCTGCCGACGCTGTGGCAGAGACGGTTCCGTTGCCCACGCCACGCACGACGTTCGCGTTGCACCACTGTTCGAATCCGCCCTTGCGGCCGATGAACACCAAGGTCCCCTGCCCGACAGGAGTTGGCTCGACACCTACGGCCGCGCCGGCGGGAGCGTCCCCGCGTTCACGAACGACATCGGGAATGCCGTCTGGCCAAGTGACCGACGCTGGCAGGAAACGCCGCGAACGAAGGATGCGGCGTTGGGTCTCCTCCCACCCGAGTGTGTCGACAACCCACTTCATGCGTGCACGGAGCTTGTTGTCACGGTTACCTGTCTGCTCGAAGGTCCTGACTACCGCTTCGAGTGTCGCCATCAGCGACTCGCGAGGAGTGAAGTCTTCGAGGGCACGGGCCTCATGGGGATTGGCTCCGAGACCCCCCGCTACGTAGACGCGGAAGCCGGGTTCGATCGAACCGTCCTCCCTGGTACGCGACGCTGCCACTACGCCGATGTCGTTGAACATCGCCTGGCCACAGTCAGTGCTGCAGCCCGAGAAGTTGATCTTGAACTTCCTGGGCAAACGCTGGGAGATCGGATTGCGCAGGAAGTAGTGGAAGGCAGCATCGGCCCATGCGCTGATGTCGAGAACCTCGTAGGGGCACGCACCAGCGAGGTGACATCCCATGACGTTGCGAACGGTATCGCTGCATGCCTCTCGCGTGGTCAACCCGACGCTGCCGAGTTGCCGCATGATCGAAGGCACCTCGTTCAGTTGCACATAGTGCATCTGAAAGTTCTGACGGGTTGTGATGTGCGCCCAACCCCGTGAGTAGGTCTCACACAGGTGCGCGATCATCTCGAGTTGTTCCGGCGTAGCTGACCCGTATGGGAACTTCACCCGGAGCATCTGGTTTGTGCCACCTTGACGCTGGCCATAGATGCCGTTGGAGAGCCGGAAGGTCTTGAAGACCTCCTCTTCTAGATCTCCTGCCTGGAAGGCATCGAGCATCTGTTGGAACTTGGCGGCATCGGCTTCGATCTCTGGATCGATTGGTAGTGCTCGAGAAGTGATCTCGGTCTCGATGAGGCTCATAGCCTTATATCTCCGTTCAACTGCGGAACACGGCGAAGGTCAACAGCGGCGACTGCGCCGATGACCAGAACCGATGGATTGGGGACGGGTTCCAGACCGAGTTGGTCCAGAGTCGTGCGGGTTTCGGTCTGTGTTGGCAACGTGGCCTCAGTGACGATCGCGACCGGCGTGTCCGGTGCCATTCCACCGTCGAGCAGTCGTTCAGCGACCCTTCGCGCAAGGCGGGCACCCATGAGCACCACCAGGGTGGTGCCGAGCTTGGCCAATGCGGACCAGTCGAGCGTGTCCTCAGCTCCCGGTTCCTGTCGAGCGGTGACCACGGTGAAACCGCTTGCCAAGCCACGCGTTGTGATCGCTATTCCTGCAGCGGCAGCACCTGCGATGGCTGAGGTGATTCCCGGGACAACATCGGTTTCGATCCCGGCCGCGGCAAGGGCTTCTATCTCCTCGGCACCACGACCGAAGACAAACGGGTCGCCGCCTTTGAGTCTGACCACACAGTCGAAACGAGAGCCGCGGTCAACGAGAATTTCGTTGATCTCGTGTTGAGAGATCGAAGGTGCACCCGGGGTTTTTCCGACATCAACTCGCTCAGCCCACGGCGGAATCATGTCGAGAATCTCGCTGCCGCACAGTCGGTCATGGACTACTACGTCACAGCGACGTAGTAGTTCTGCGGCTCTCAGTGTCAACAAGCCCGGATCGCCGGGCCCGGCACCGACTAGATGCACGCTCATCGAATTCCTCCGCTTACTTCGAGTTCTTCAGTGGTCACTGACGCCGCAGCGCTAGCGCCGGTGTGTAATCCGTCAGCACCAAGTTCTGCTCGCAGGAGCTTCTCTGCCGCTTCGTGTTGCCCGTCTGCGATCAACTCGACCAGTCCGGCGTCGAGCGCTCGACGCCAGGCGAGCACCTCGGTCGATTGACCGGCGGCTATCACTTCGGATCGAACACGTGCGAGTAGCTCGAGTGTGTCGACCATGGATTGATCGAGAGTCTCTGCGACCCGGTCGCGCAGCCATGTAGCCATCGCTGGGCTCCGACCAGATGTGGAGACCGTGACCTGGATCTCTCCGGCACGGGCGATCGCTGGAAGCGTGAAAGAGCAGTTGCCCGGATCGTCAGCTGAATTGACTGGAATCCCGGTGGCTTGGGCGTCCCGCGACACCTGGGAATCGATCTCTTTGCGGCCAGTTGCAGAAATGACCACCCGGTAAGAGGCTGCCTCTCCGCGCTGATAGGTGCGCTCGATGCAGCGGATCGACGGATTGTCCCGCAGGTCGTCGATGATCTCGGGGGCCACGACCGTAACCTGCGCACCGGATCGGATGAGTCCGGCGGCTTTGCGTGCTGCCACGGGTCCCCCACCCACGACAAGTGCCGGAAGGCCGGCAATCTCGAGGTTGACCGGATATGCGGGCGGACGCTGTGTTGACGAAGTTGTAGTGCTCATAGGTGTAACCCGCATTCGGTCTTGTCCGACTCGGACCAACGGCCTGAACGGAGGTCTTCGCCTGGAGCGACTCGTTTGGTGCATGGCCAGCACCCGATAGACGGGTATCCCTGGGCCAGCAGCGGATTGACCACCAGATCGTTATCGGCGACGTATCCCTCTACGTCGGCTTCACTCCAGGTCGCGATCGGGCAGACCTTGATCTTGCCCCGCCTGTCGCGTCCGAGAATCGGAGTGGTCGAACGCTCCACCGATTCACTCCTTCGCAAACCCGTGATCCAGGCATCCTGAGACTCGAGGGCACGTTCCAAAGGCGCGACCTTTCGCGCTGCGCAGCATTCCTCGACGCTGTCGTTGAACAGGTCTGGAGCACTCACATCGGGACGCTCGACCCGCAGATTCAGCCCATAGCGTGACTGTGCAGCACGCAGAGTGACGATCGTTTCCGCAAAATGGAACCCGGTGTCGAGGAAGACGACCTCGATGTCGGGGGCAACCTGGGTGGCCAGATGCACCAGCACCGTGTCGCCCATCGACGCCGCCACGCAGATCTTCGGCCCGAATGAAGCCACTGCCCACGAGATGATCTCGGCCGCCGTCCAACGTTCCATGGAGGTCGAGAACTCGGCCAATTCGCCGTCAGACAGGTTGAGCTCAGCGGGCGTACCCACAGGGATCGACATCGATGGTTCTTTCAGCATTCGGGGGGACTTGATCAGGACTAGGTGATAATCCCGATCGGATTAGTCATATTTACCGTCGAGCAAAACGGTGTCAAGTCAATTGCAGATGGATTTCCGTAGTTGATCTACAACAGCGATCAGTCGATGAACTCGAGGAGAGCTGCTCGAGAAGCCCAGAATCCGTCCACTTGGTCGCGCGACACTCGCCGTCGGTGCATGCGCTACCAGCTGCCGACAGAAATTTCACACGAGAAGCACTTTTCGAGGCGCGCCACGCACTAGCGCGATAGACAGAGTTGGTCAGCACTATTCAAAGGTGCAGGCCTACAACAGAGGGGGACGGATATGAGCGGAGCTACGCAACGCACACGTGGGCACTTCCGACAGCGCTCGATTGCGGTGCTGTCGGCGATTGCGGCACTGACGCTGGTGGCAGCGTCGTGCTCGGAGGAACCGCCGCCCACTCCCCCAGCAACAGGCGTCGACCTGACAATCGCCGTTAGTGGCGGTCGGGCTGAGATTGATTCAACTGCCACATACACCGCGACTGTTTCGAGCGTGGGAACCCAAGGGAGCACCGAAGAAGTCTCCGCGACGATTGTCAGTCCTCCCGGTCAGACAATCACCGAAGCAGACGGCATCGGCTGGACGTGTGTGGTGGGCAGCGAGAACGACGAGGTCACCTGCACCAACCCGTCCGCTGTTCCATCGGGCATGTCAATGGCGCCGATATCTGTTACGACAGCGGTTTCAGGTTCTCCGTATGCAGCGAGCGTGTTCGGGATTGTCCACGTCGCTGATGACGTGAATCTGGCCAATGACTCTGCCCGCGGCACTTCGACAGTCGTTCCGGCATTCGGACCGGATCAGCTCTACATACAGCTCGCTGGGGCGTTGAATCTCCGCTCTGGTGGAAACGTCTCATCTGGTGATGTTGCGATAACGAGTGACGTACTCGGCCCGTCTTCACTTGTGATAAATGCGACGGTTGGTTCGACACAAGTCGAGGCCAACTTGTCCAGACTCGGCGCAACCCTGTTCACCGGGCCGGTGAAGATCACCGATCCAGCGCTTCAGGGCGGAACCCCGTTGGAAGTCACTTGGCGTGGTGATCTCCGGGGCTTCGGTGCTCAGCCGTTCCGGAATCTGACCGGTAATCAGATTGGTCTGCGCATCCCAACCCTTGACCTTCCGGGAATCAGCGGCGCAGCGCTCAGCGGCATCGAGTTCACCCTCGGTATCACTGCTGGCGACTTCCAGCCCGATATGCCCAACCCTGCAGGCCAGCCACCGTTGACCTTTGCAGATCCCGGACTCAACTGGGCACCTACCTTCAATGTGCCCGACAGGGTTGTCAACGGCGCCAACTTCGACCTGGGTGTGAACCTGATCGCATCTTCTGGTGCTGCAAATGGCCCCGTTTCAGCGACGATCAACCTGCCAGCAGGAATTGAGTTCGTGAGTGCTGGCAGCGGCACGACCTGCACTGCCCTGCCGGCTGTGCAGAATCAATTCCGATGCTTCTTGAACGCCAGCCTGAACACTCCGGTGGCATCGAATATCACCGGCCGAATACTCGGCGCTTTCTTGCCGACGGGGTTCCCGACAATCACGGTGAGGCTACGACCAACGGTCGACTTCAGCCCGCAGACGATCTCGGTCGGAGTGGACGCACCCAACTCGGGGGTAGCGACACTGTCCACGATTCTGGATCCACGGCCACCCGGCCCTGATGTCGGCATCACGATGAACGGACCGGAGCTCACTTCGGGTCTGTGGTTCACCGAGGGGACAGGCATCAGCTCCAACCGTTATCAAGTTGCGGTCGACAATGTTGGAACCGCAACTTCCGCCAACAGCGGGCTCACGGCGACAGTCAATCTGCCTGCGGGCGTGACATACACCGGTTTCACCACCTCAGGCCTGACCAACGCGAACCGGTTCAGCTGCAGCGCCGAGGACCAAGTCGTCACCTGCACCCGTCCGAACGGCATTCCTGTAACCGGTCTGCTTACTCCTGCACCCAGCTTCGAGGTGCTCGTCGACATTGATTCAGCAGCGCTTCCGAGTGTGGTTGCCACTGCAACAGTTGTGAACACCAACGATGTCGATCCGACAAGCCCTGCAAAGTCAGCCACGACCACCACCATGGTGGCAGCAGCAGGTGCTCCACAGTTCGCAGTGTCACTGTCGAACGGGTCCTTCGATGTTCAGAACCGTACGGTTCTGAATGGCGGGTTCACCTACAACGTCGCTGCCAACGGTCGCTTGGATGGAATCAACGGCTGTGCTTCGAGTCGCGACTTCACTCCAGCAATTCTGTTGGTGCCAGTTGTCGGCCCCACGCTCGTGCCCGAGCAGTATTCGGACAACACGCTGTGCATCAACGTGTCACGCGTGCCGTTGACCAACACCTGGGCCGGCACCGTTCGAGTCGATTTCGTTGCAGGTCCGGTCTTCATCCCGGGCGCACCGATTGACTTCCCGGTCATGCAACCGAGGCCAGTGTCTGCACCAGCAGCGACAATCTCCGCTCCCGTTCTGAACGGCGACGGGTCGGTGTCCGGATCAGCCAGCGGAGCCAATCCAGAGTTGGCGCTCAACGGAGGTGCCACGTATCAGATCAATTGGAACCTCGGTGAGATTCCGGGAGTGACCTGCGTGGACAACGACATGTGTCCGTAGTCGGTCTCTTGGTCGGTTCGGTGGCTCACTGAGCAGTTGACTCAGTGGGCCACCGAACCACCATCGACCAACAACACCTGCCCTGTGATGAAGCTCCCCGCATCGGAGGTCAACAGCAATGCGGGGCCGACCATTTCGTCGGGTGATGCCATCCGTTTGAGCAACGAGATGTTGGCCATGATCTCCTGCATTTCGGGCGAGTTGGCGCGAACCATGTCGGTATCGACAGTTCCGGGAGCCAACGCGTTGACCCGGATTCCATGCGGCGCGAGTTCTGCAGCAGCTGAACGAGTCGCAGCTAGTAGTGCTGCTTTGCCAATCGCGTAGATCGATACGAACGACGAGAATCCGAATGCTCCGACCGAGACGATGTTGAGCACCGAGGCGTGCTTGCTCTCCTTGAGATACGGCAACGCCGCCTGGGTCAGGAACACAGGGCCGCGCAGGTTCACGTCCAACGATTTCTGCCAGGCCTCCGGGGTGTACTCCCCCACCGGTTGGGTCAACGCGTTGGCAGCATTGTTGACCACGACATCGATCGCCCCGAACTCCTCGACAGTTCGCTCCACGATCATCTCGATATCGGCCAGGTCACCCATGTGGGCTGCCACGCCGATCGCATCGGCGCCCAAGTCACGAAGGTGACTGGCGGTTTCCTCGCAAGCATCGGCTTTACGGCTGGCTATGACCACCTTCGCTCCAGCGAGCGCGTAGCCCTCTGCGAGCGCTCTACCTATCCCCCGTGACCCGCCGGTGATGATCACCACCCGACCGGTCATGTCGAACATCGTCTCGAATCTCTGCGCGTCCACCGTCACTCCTTGTCCCGAGTCAGCCACCCCGAAATCGGTCGCCCGGATCGTACAAGCCGCAAATGCGCTCAGCCTCGATCCCGCGTTGAATTCGAAGGCCGCATGAGAACAACCGTCAAGGTTCGAGGCCGCCGGATAGGCTCGCTGTCTCGACTAGATCAAACGGGATGGACCATGGCAGTAACGAAATCTCATACCTATGACGCACCCCTTGACAAGGTCATCGACATGTTCTCGGACCCCGAGGCGGTCACTGCCCGATATTCAGGAATGGGCCACCGGGAGATCGAGATCCGTGAGTGTGAGCGGACCGCAGACTCACTTCGAATCGTGTGCGCCAGGGTGGTGGACGCTGAACTGCCGGGTTTCGCCAAGAAGGTCCTGTCTCCGACCAACACAATGGTCCAAACCGATGAATGGCACGCCGAAGGCGGCAGCTGGACGGGCAAGTTCCGGGTCGAGGTAATTGGCGCTCCGGTGGAGATGTCGGGCTCCATGGATCTGAAACCAGACGGGGACAGCACCGTTCACACAGTCACGATCGACATGAAGGTCAAGGTGCCACTTGTCGGCGGGAAAATTGCGGACTGGGTTGGGAAGAACGAGGTTCCCAAGACGCTCCAGGCCGAGTTCGACGCCGGTGACGAATGGTTGGCAAACAACAGCTGAAGGTGACATCGATGGACTTCACCACGATCGAAGTGCGCGCGGATGGTCCCCGGGGTTGGCTGGAACTGAACAGACCTGACAAGCGCAACGCTCTGTCTCTCACGATGCTCGCCGAATTGGCCGCCGCTGCCGAATGGTTCAACGCTCGAACCGAGGTGAAAGCAGTGACAGTCGCCGGGCGAGGGTCGTCGTTCTGCGCTGGAGCCGACCTGGCCACGTTCACGAACCCAGATCCGAGCATTTCGCCCCGCGATGCCGCTGACCTGGGACGGACAATGGCCGAATCGATCGAGGCCATGAACGCCATAACCGTCGCACGAATCTCGGGACACTGTGTCGGCGGCGGACTCGTACTGGCTGCGGCATGTGATCTACGGGTCGCAGCCCACGACACCTATTTCTCCATCCCGGAACTGGCGCTCGGCATACCCCTCGCGTGGGGTGGAATACCAAGGCTCGTGAGAGAGATCGGGCCGGCGCTCACCAAGGAACTTGTTCTCACCTGTCGACCATTCACAGCGGACGAGGCCAGGTCGGCCGGATTCCTCAACAGAGTCGTTGACCCAGCAGATCTCGAGGTCGTGGTCGACTCGATCGTGGAGCAGTTGGTCGACAAGTCGCCACTGACCTTGCACGCGACCAAGCGCCACGTCGATGCCATAACCGCCGCGGCGTTCGGGACCGCGCAGGCGTGGTCTGACGCTGATTCGCTGGTGTCGGCGTTGCACGACACCGACTCCCGGGAAGTTGCTCTCGCCTACTTGGAACGCTTCGCCCGCTAGCCGCGGAGTCTGTCGATTTCTGCAGTGATCACGCCGGGGTCGCCCTCGATCTCGATCACCTTTTGTCGACTGGTCGCTCCTGAGACGAGCCGAACGGCTCGGGGGCGTAGGCCAAGTGCCTTCGCAACGGCCACAAGAGCGGCTTCTGTTGCGCGTCCTTCGATCGCCGGCGAGGTGACCTTGACCACGAGCGCGTCGCCATGACTGCCGCCGACGATTGCGCGCTTGGCTCCGGGAGTAACCCGGATCGCACATCGCACCGAAGCTGCAGCTGCGTCACTCACCAGATGTGTATCAACCGTTGACGTGCAGGTGCTCAGCATCGATTCGAAGGATGACGCGCTCGGTTTGGATCTTGGACGCGTCGTAAGGGCTACCGGTATAACGCTCGGCCAGGACGTCGATGCTCTTGCGGGCCTCGTCACCGACCTCCTCGGCAACCACCCTGCCCCGAGCCTCGATGTAGTGGTAGGGATTATCTGCGTCGATGATCGTTAGGGTCACCCGCGGGTTGCGTTGAATGTTGCGGTGCTTTTGTCGTCCGACCTCGGTGTTGATCAGCAGATGATCGTCATCTGCATCCACCCACAGGACCTGTGATTGGAACGAACCATCAGGCATCGCCGTAGTGAGCACACCGAAGTTCCTTCCCTCTGATGCGAGCTTCTTCAATCTTTCATCGAGCATGACTTGACGATAGACCCCAGCTATCGGTTCCTGGCCTCGGGACTGTCGGCACCGTTCCGTGATCTTGTCTCCGCTCGCAACTATCGTCATTTCCGAGAGAAAGGGACCTCTGATGGGTACTACCAAGTGTCGGCTGATCGCCCTCGCAGCTGTTTTGATCGCAATCTCGTTGGCAGCAAATTCATGCTCGTTGTCAAAGACGGAAAGCACAGGTACGCAGACGAGTACTTTGTCGACAACAGCGTCATCCACGACGGTCATGACGGACGCTCCAGAACCCAAGTCAACGGTGCTCGGCGGCATCAACGGCAGCCTGCTAGAGCACGAATACGGCAAGGGAGTCGCAATGATCCTGACCCGCGATTGCCATGGAGGATTGGCTACCGGTTCGGGGTTCGCCATTGACAAGCGAAAGATCGTGACCAACTGGCACGTAGTTGCCGATGACAACTCCGATCCGGACTCGACGATAGATCCGAGACCATGGATCCTCACTTACGACCGCGGCTGGCGAAGGGGGTCTGTGCTCGGCTCGACGCCATCACCTGACACCGCAGTAATCCAACTTGATCCAGACGAGCCAGACATGAATCAGACCTTGGAGTGGGCGGACGACGAGGTGAAAGACGGCGACTTCGTGGCTTCCATGGGCTACCCGGGACTAGAGCGCCTCGAGTTCCAACTGACCGTCGCCAAGGTGACCGATTCGCACACCACCAACGCGTCAGCCGAAGGCGCAGAGCCGGTTCCCAGTTTCAAAATGGACAAGGTCCTGTCAGCCCGAACCGGACCAGGCAACAGTGGTGGTCCGATCGTCAAAGCCGATGGCCGCGTCGTCGGTGTTCTGACATGGGGTCGATTCGATCTACGGACGTGGTTCGGTTCTGACGGGCCCGAGGTCCGCTCGGCAGTCAATGCAATCGACAAGTCACCTGAGCGTGCTTCGGTGGCTTGTGACGCTGACTCCAAGCAGCGATTCCCGCTTACCTACGTCGTGAAACTCGGAACATTTCCCAACGTGGATGAATACATGGAACGACTCGAGGTGGTTGAGGACGCCGGCCCCGATGGCGCGCAGGTGATCTGGGCCAATACCGCCAACTCCGATGAGTGGGACGGGTTCCTGTTGTCGAACTATCCGTACGTGATGCTGGCTGGCCCGTTCGATTCGAGAGAGAAAGCCTATGAGGCACGCGATCTCTACCAACACGCTGTCGACAATGCCGGGCAGAAGGACAAGTTCTCCGTTGGCGTCGTACCAAGGCTTCAGTTCGCTGAATCCCAAGCTGAAACCAACGACGCTCCGAAGCAGTGTGCGGAGTTCAGGAAGGGCACCGTGCAAGTCGCCGGCGTGACGCCGTCTGATCCACTGAAGTTCCGCGATCAGCCAACGACGAAGGGGAGCGTGTTGGACAACCTCTACAACGAAGAGGTCCTACAGCTGACAACCGATGATCCTGTCGAGGCCGATGGATTCACCTGGATACGAGTCGCGCCAGCGAAGGACAACGGCACGATCTGCGGTTGGGTGGCCAAGAAGTACACCACCGCCTAATTGCGAGTTGATCGCCCGGGCGGTCAGATCGTCGCCCGGACCACTCTCACCATCGACGCTGCTGGGTCACGGCCGGCTCTGCCTGACCCCTCGTGCTCGCTAGCACGCTGCACCGACACGGATTTGAACCCTGCGGCCCGGATTGCATCTGCTATCTCGGCCTGATCGTCGCCATAAACGTGCACCTTGCCTCGAACGAAGATGGACAACGCTACGCCGAAGAGGTTCACGAGAGGTCCGCTGGCGTCACCCGACAGGTACAGGTCCGTTAGGTACATGCCGCTTGGGAACGGGGCAAGTGCCATAGCTACATGCTCAAAGATTGCTTGGGTGGCCTCTCGGTCGAAATAGTTCACGAGCCCCTCAGTAATGATCGCAGTACCCGTGTCGGTGTCCAAGGTACCCAGAAGGTGGCGCAAGCTATGGGGCCCGTCGTCCGCCAAAAGGTCAACAGTCGCCACGCTGTGTCTGCTCATGGGTTCATCGAGCCGAGCGAGCCGATGACGCTTCAGGTGTGCCATTTCAGGTAGATCAGCTTCGATGTAATTGATTCGGTCTCCGTATTCACGTTTGAACCGCAATCCTCGTGGCGAGAGCCCACATCCCACCTCAACAACCTGGGTCACTGAGCCATCATCGATTGCTTCGCGAAGGAGCGAGTCGATAACTAGATGTCGTGACAGCAAGAACCCGTCGAGTGTTGGTTGACCCAGAAGCGACAGGGTCCAATCCAGCGGACGCAGTCCGGCAAAGAGCAGTCTGCCCTCCGGCGTCGCCAGCACCGGGTCTGACATCCCATGATGAACCCATGTTTGACCCGTGTAATGGGCCGTGGGGCTGATGTGTCGGGAGTGGCGATCACTACACACGTGACCATCGTGCCACAACGCATCAGGGCTCCATCTGATCGACCAGAGTCAGACCTTTCCGATTCGAACCCGCCAGACCTCTGGACCCTCCTCCAAGTAATCCCAGGAGAACTCGCCGGTGTGCTCTGCTTCGAATTGGTAACGGAGCGGCTTCGGGTCATGGTCATTGATCAACACAAAACCCTCGCCTGATCCCAAGTTGCCGTAGGTCTCGAAGATGAGTTCATGGCGCCTGCGTGGAATTTCGCTACGGATATCGAGGTTCTGATCAGTACCGGACATGTCATGCTCCTTGTTCGCCAGACGATCGACTGAGATCAACTCCCAACCGAATATCAATCGGGACTAATATTTCTAGTAGATTGTGGAATAAATCGAAACAGCAAAATCCAGCCGGAGGCTGAATGGACGCGAACAACTCCACCGATGACACCGAGGTCTTGCTCGATGTACGTCCGATGATCGCAAAGGGCGAGGAACCCTTCAGCACGATCATGGCGACAGTTGCATCCCTCGACGGACGGTCGCTCGTCCTCTTGGCACCTTTCGAGCCCACTCCCCTAGAAGGAGTCCTCTCCGCACAAGGCTTCACCTACCAAGCCGAACAAATCAGCGAGACCGACTGGCGAGTTCGCTTCACCCCAAGCGGAGCCAACCCACCCGCCGAAACCCCAACCGAAACCGAACCGCCAGCACCCGAACCCAGACCCGCCGAGCCGCCAGCCACGCCCGCGGAAGATTCG
>JAGQSZ010000052.1 GCA_020439285.1 Microthrixaceae bacterium | reverse complement strand
CACGTCGCCCGGGTATGCCTCACGCCCCGGAGGACGGCGCAGCAACAGCGAAACCTGACGGTACGCCTCGGCCTGCTTGGACAGGTCGTCATAGACGATGAGGGCGTGCTCGCCGTTGTCCATCCAGTGCTGGCCCATGGCGCAGCCTGAGTAGGGTGCGAGGTACTTGAACGGCGCGGGATCCGACGCCGGAGCGACCACGACGACGGTGTAATCCATCGCACCGTGGGACTCCAAGGTGGCAACGGTCTGGGCGACAGTCGATGCCTTCAGACCGACTGCGACGTAGATGCACTTAACGCCGAGTCCACGCTGGTTGATGATCGTGTCGATCGCGACAGTGGTCTTGCCGGTCTTGCGGTCACCAATGATCAGCTCTCGCTGACCACGGCCCACTGGGATCAGCGAGTCGATGGCCTTGATACCGGTCTGCATCGGCTCGTGCACGGGCTTGCGGCCCATGATGCCCGGAGCCTGGATCTCCATGCGTCGGTTCTGGACGTTGCTCAGTGGCCCTTTGCCGTCGACCGGCTCGCCGAGGGTGTTGACAACACGGCCCAAGAGTCCGTCACCGACGGGCACCGACAGAATGTTGCCGGTAGCACGAACCGATTGGCCCTCTTCGATGGAGTCGACTTCTCCGAGCACAACGGCTCCGATCGAGTCCTCATCGAGGTTGAGCGCCAAGCCGAGCAGTCCCGACTCGAACTCGAGTAGCTCGTTGACCGCTGCGTCGGGCAGGCCCGAGACACGGGCGATGCCGTCACCGACCTCGGTCACTCGGCCGACCTGGCTGAGCGACAGGTCCGGCGTGAAGCCCTCGAGGTTCTTCTTGATCGCCGCTGTGATGTCGGCGGTGTTGATTGTCAGTTCAGCCACTGTGCTGGATCTCCTACGGCTTCGAAATCTGCGTTGAGTCGAAAGGCTTCTGTGCTCTATGGACAGGGTCCCGGGGGGACCTCAGAACGCGTCCCTGAGCTGGTTCAAACGGGTGCGCACTGATCCGTCGAGGACCGAGTCGCCGATCTGGGTGACAATGCCGCCCATGACCTTCGGGTCGACGATGTTACGAACTGTGACATCGCTGTTGGTGCGGGCTTTGAGAGCTTCGGTCAGCTTGGCGATCTGGTCATCGCTGAGCGCCACTGCGGAACGCACCTCGGCAACCTGTGTGCCGGTGATACGAGCTGAACGACCGACGAGCTCGTCCACAATCTTGGGGATATCAGCCACTCGGCCGACGTTCACCAACAGCGAAATGATCGCCATCGTCGAACGTGTGGTCTTTCCGTCGAGTAGGTCCTCGACGATCTGCTGACGGCGCTCCACTGGAAGCCGCTGATTTCCGAGGGTCTCGCGCAGTTCGTCGTTGGACTGAAGAATCCGTCCAAAGCGGAAGAGCTCGTCTTCGACCTCTGACAGATTGCCCTCGGCCGACGCGATCGCGAATGCAGCCTCTGCATATGCCTTCACGGTGTTGTTCATCTGTGTGCCCTGTATTCCAGTTCTCGGTTCTTCCGGCGCTCAGTTCTGGGAGCCGACCTGGCTGATGTAGGAATCGATGAGACGCTGCTGGGCGGCGTCATCGAGGGACGCCTCCACCACACGCTCAGCCGCACCGAAGGACAGGCGGGTCAACTCACCCGACAGGTCCGACTGCGCTTGGTTGCGGGCCGCTACAAGATCGGCCTGCGCCCGCTGCTTGACAGCTTCAGCATCAGCGGCGGCACGGGATTCAGTCTCGGCGAGAATGACCTGTGCTGCAGATTCTGCCTCGCTGATGATACGGGCCTTCTCGGTCTCTGAATCGGCGAGCGCGGCCTTGACCCGATCACGCTCTGATTCGGCTTCCACACGGGCCTGTTCTGCTTCGTTGAGCTTCTCGGTGATCGTCTCGATGCGTCCGTTGTAGTACTTGGCGATCGGAGCCTTGGTCAGCTTGACCATTAGCCCAACGACGATGAGGAAGGCGAGAGTCCCCCAGATGACTTCTTTGATGTCAGCTGGGATCCAAAAGCCGTTGCCCTCTTCGGATGCGAGGATCGTCAGATAGGTGAACATGTCTGCAATCTCTCTTTCAGCGCTTGGTTGCGGCCTGGTCGACGAACGAGTCGATGGTGGCCTGGCTGGCCGCACGATCAAGATCCGAGCCAACGACCACAGAGGCAGCAGATACTGCGAGTTCGCTCACATCGGATCGAATCGAGGTAAGTGCTTCCGCACGTGCTGCGTCGATCGACGCGATCTCGGCCTGCTTGATCGAAGCGACCTCTGCTTCTGCCTGACGCACAGCTTCTGCCCTGCGGGCATCAGATGTTGCCCTTGCGTCCTCGACGATCCGTCCTGCCTGGGCACGAGCCTCGGACAAGGTGGTGTCATAGTCACGCCGGACCTGCTCAGTCTGTGTCTCTGCTGCGGATGCCGCCTCGCGATCTGCCAACGCCTTTGCGGCGCGTTCTTCACGCACACGCAGGAGCGGAGGAAGACACACGTAGCGCAAGATGATCCACAGGCCGAAGAAGCTGATGACGCTCCAGAAAATTTCGCCCACATCATCGGGCACGACCGGGTTGATGGTCTTTGCGCCCTCCTCTGCGAGGATGCCGATCAGGCTGAGCATAAATGTCTCCTAGGACACGGTTCGAACGGTGACACGACAACTCGGGTCGGACTGGTTACGGCACCCGCCACATGGACGGGACCGATCCGAAACACCGAGCAGAACTACAAGTTCGATCAGACGAACTTGAGCAAAATAAAGACAACGAAACCGATGAGCGCGAGCGCCTCGGTGAATGCGATACCAAGGAACATGGTGGTCTGGACCTGTCCAGCAGCCTCTGGCTGACGAGCCATTGCCTGGACGGACTGACCAACCAAGTAACCGATACCAATAGCTGGGCCGATTGCGGCGAGGCCGTAGGCCAGACCGGCGTTGGTTGCAGCGGCGATGCCCTTGGCCTCAGCAGCTGTAGCTCCCTCGGGGAATGCCTGGGAGATGGTGTGAACGGCCGTTGAAATCGAGTTCATTTCGGTGTGTTCTCCTGTTTGTGGCCGGTTGACGGCCGGTTGTCGGGTCCTTGTTCCACCTTGCGGCGACGAGGAGGGTTGATTGTCGAATTACGTAGCCGCTACCGGTAGGCAACGACAGGACTTGTCGTCCGTCAGTGAGACGGGTGTAGTGCGCTTCCGATATAGACGGCTGTCAGCAGAGCGAAGATGAACGCCTGCAGGAATGCGACCATGAACTCGAAAGCGGTGAAAGCTACGAGCATCGGGAACGACAGGGCGGCGGCAACGATCAGGGGGCTGAGTGTGTTGGTCAGCGTGATGGTCAGCACCGAGAAGGTCACGAGCAGGATGTGACCAGCGAGCATGTTCGCGAACAGACGAACTGCGAGCGAGAAGGGTCGAATGAGGAAAGTCGACAGGATCTCGATGGGCGTCACGATGATGTAGAGCGCTACGGGCACACCCGGTGGGAAGAGCGCTTCCTTCAGATAATGAAGGCCGTTGTGCTTGAGTCCCACACCGACGAACATCACCAGCGCGAGCAGCGCCAGCATCGCCGGGCCAGCCATGCGGGCGTTGGCCGGCATGTGAGCAGTCGGGATCACCTCAAACATGTTGCCGACCCAGATGAAGAACATCATTGCGGTGAGCATTGGGAGATAGCGCATGCCATCCGGACCGATGGCCGGCAGCACGATCTGCTGCTCAACGAAATCGATTGCACTCTCGGCAACGTTCTGAAGCTTCCCTGGGATCAGCTTCGCCTTGTTACCTGCCAAGAAGAAGAAAATGGCGGGAACGACCATCGCTATGAGCGAGATGAGGCCGATCTTGTTGAACGCCCAGAATTGGCCGTCACCAAATGCGGCGGGCCACTTGACGATGTGATCGATTGGCGGAAAGTGGACTCCTCCACCTTCGCCTTCGGCGGCAAGAACAGCCAGACTGTCCGAAAGGGCCTGAAGACCAAGCATCCGGATAACTCCTTCTACTGAGGATCGGTCGCAACTACCGGTGAGACTGCCTCATCGGTGTCGCTGCTGTTGGACGGTAAGTACGGATTGGGGGACTTCTGCGGCTTCAGCCCTGGAAACGCCAAGGCTGATGACACGTATCGAAGCTCCCAGAACAAGAGCGCTAGGTGAGTGACGATCAAGGTGATGCCGAAGGGTACGAATGACATCCACGATGCGTCCCTGACCAACAAGACGGCTCCGAAGATCAGAGCCAATCGCATGAGGAAGCCGAACAGCGCCGCGCCTCCCATGAGTGCTGCGTTGATTCGCCCTGTCACAGCCAACAGGTAGGCCGAGAACAAGAAGTTCACGACCACGATTGCTATCGCGTACATCGTTGACGCGACGCCTTCCAGACCCCAGAAGGCTGCTGAAATAAGGACCGCAACCGGGATGATCCAGAGGCTGCGCTTTACTAGATCAAAGGCGATTGCCATCGCTGGCGAAGGTCCCTCGACTCTGACCACGAATGATTCGCTCATCAGCTGGCAACTCCGGAATTGGATACCGGTGTGTGAGTCGCGGCGCTCTTTGCACAGCGAAGCTCACTGAGCCTCTCGGCGTGCTGTGCCATCTCGTAGCGGTAGGTGTAATAGACCTTCAAACCCGCTCCGACGATGCCGAACAGAGCGAGGAAGATGACGAACAGTGGGCTGGTGCCGAGCTTGCGATCAAGCCAAACACCCAACAACGCGAAGATGACGGGCGAGAGCGCCAATTCAAAAGATCCATGGGACCTGTTGAACTGACGGGTCGTCTCACGTGTGTTCATCTTGAGATCGATCGCCATCGTTGAAAGTCACTGCCGTTCAGACGTTGCCTCTACCGGGCTCGGAATGCTTCGCCACTGGCACGGAACCGTGATCCCGAGCTTGTGAAAGCTTTCCCAAATTACGAGGTAGGGGTTACTCGGGGCAAATCCAACGCACATCCCGACCCGAGATTCCCCACTGTCACAAACCACCCGACGCTCCCTCGCCATGGAACCCAGACCCGGCTCCGAGCGCTCAATGCTCAGGCGGACCGAGATCCAGAGCTTTCCGAGGTATTCGACGACACGCCACCGGCGCGCTCGATCGCCTCGACGATGCGGTCGGTGTTGGCCCTGCTCTCATAGGTGAGGCGAATCAACCAGAACCTCATGTACCGGGCCAGTGAGAATCGGACGAACAGAGCTGCTCCTGCGATGACCAGGGCGATACCGAGTAGCGAACCCTGAGCCATGATGGCGCGCTGGTCACCTGGCGATCCGCCAAAGGATGCAATTCGGATCGCACCGCCGATAGCAGAGAGCACTCCGGCAACACACAACACGATTCCGAGTGTGAGCAGACGGTTCTCGCCTTCGGCTGACCCGCCCTTCAGTTTCAAGGTTTCGATCTCGGAGCGGAACTCTTCGATTCGCTTGTCGTTGTCGTTCAATGGATTCACCCACCCAGGTATGCGGCTGACAGTTCGTGTTCTACATCATCCGGGGATCCCACCCGGCGTATCGATCCATTGACCATGATCGCAGCAATGTCTGCGACACCGAGAACCGTTCTCGCGAACTGTTCCACAACAAGGATCGATGTTCCGGATCTGGCTATGTCTACAACCAGTCCGTAGAGCTCTTCGACGATCAGCGGAGCCAGACCCATCGAGAGTTCGTCCAATAGGAGAATTGCAGGATTGACCGCCAAACCCCTTGCCATTGCAAGCATTTGCTGTTCCCCGCCTGAGAGCGTCCCAGCCAACTGACCGCGCCGCTCCTTGAGCCGAGGGAACTGCTGGTACGCCACCTCTTCAACGTGCTTCATGGACACCCCCGCGTAGGTGGCCATCAGAAGATTCTCTCTGACCGTCAGGTTGGGAAACACGCCCTTGCCCTCGGGAATCGTGGTTACACCCAATCGGGCGAGGTCCTCTGGTTTGGCGCCGGTGACGTCTCGCCCTGCAATCAGGACTGAGCCCGTCGTCGGCTGCATCAACCCGCAAGCAACATGAAGCGTGGTTGTCTTGCCCGCTCCATTTGGTCCGAGTAGGGCAACCACCTTCCCAACGGGAACGGTCAGGTCAACCCCATGGAGCACCTCAATGGAACCGTACGCTGCTTTGATTCCGCGCAACTCCAACAACGCTTCGTCGGAGTGTTCAGGCTCCGACGCTGCGTGATGAACATCTGACTCGGTGCTGGTTGGTCCAACTGACGCACTCACGACACGAACCCCTGACCTGATGAGCCAATCTCGGCAGCCACGACATCATCATGCGTAGCGCCAGCCGATGTGCCTGCGATAGACGTGGGCGTCGAGCCCAGATATGCGCTGAGCACTGCTTCGTTGGCGCGCACCTCCTCGGGCGACCCGTTGGCAATGATCTGACCAAAATCGAGAACGGCAAGCGAAGTGCAAACACGCATGACCAGAGCCACGTCGTGTTCGACTAACAGAATCCCCAGTCCATTGGCTGCCAGTGTCACCAACAGGTCTCCAAAGTCATCGGTCTCCGAGTCGTCCAGGCCAGAAGCCGGCTCGTCGAGCAGCAATATTGAGGGCCTGGCAGCCAAGGCTCGACCCAACTCGACGAGTCGTGCGTGACCAGTCGGCAAGGCGCTGACGCTGTGATCCGCGATAGGCATCAGGTCGAGCCTGTTGAGAATCAGATCGACCTCGGCCTGTGGTGACAGGTCTTGATCATCAGTCAGATACTGAATTAGATCGCCACTACCTTTGGCCCAACTCCTGCGAATCTCGAGACCGACTTGGATGTTCTCGCGAACTGTCAGCGAACTGAACACCTCGAGACGCTGGAAGGTCCTACCGATCCCTTTGCGGGAACGTTTATAGGTACGCAAGCGTGAGATGTCCTCTCCATCGAGAAGCACCTTCCCACTCGATGGAGAAACGACGCCACAAATGGCGTTGAAGGTAGTTGTCTTGCCAGCACCGTTGGGACCGATTAGCCCGGTGATCTGCCCGCCTTTGACCAGCAGCGACGCACTACTGACCGCTAGGTGGCCCCCGAACCGAACAGAGAGGTCCTCGACCCTGAGCTCGCTCATGACATCACCCTTCCACCCCACGCCGTCGAGGCAGTCGTTGGGGGAAGCATGTCTTCAGTGACGCCGAAGATCGACACGGCGTCTATCGCCTGGGCACGCGTAATCGGCTCATCGATTCCGATCATGTCGGGCGACACGCTCTGGAGTTTCTCTCCCAGCACCGTCGGGTCATAACCGATTGCCGCAACCGCCACTCGACCGACGAGCAACACGAAAGCGATGATCGCAACGAATCTCATCCCGTTGGACTCGATTGCTGTGCCCCAAGGAATGAAGGCTGCCGCGACCAGCGCAACCAGTAGCCAGGCTGCTGAAGCAATGCGGCGGGAGGAATCAATCTCTTTGGAGAAGATCCCCGGCAACAACGGCACCAAGGCCAGCGCCAATACGAGGCCAGCAGAGAAGAATCCCCAGTTCTCGATCACTGACGTCCAAGCAGCCAGCCACACCACGCTCGCTCCGATAGCTGCTATCGCCAAAGAGATCGGAGACTTTCCGACCTCTCGGAATCCCACGGCGAGCTGTGGTGCCGCTCCATCAGGCTCTCGTCCCAGACTCAGCCCCATCAAAGCTGGAGCGAACGAGATCAGACTCGGCACCGAAAGCGAGACGAAGCTGAAGATCCCGACCGCGTTCGCCGAGAACACTGATGCGCCGATCGGAGCTGCGCCAAGAAGTAGTCCACCGATAAAGGCACCCACCACTGAACCGATTCCACCGACCACAGCCAACATCGTTACCGAGAGCGAACTGGGAAGAGTCAATGTTTCGGCGACGAATGTCCCACCCGAAACCGTTCCGGCTAGTCCAGCAATCGCTGCTGAAAGCGCGAATACACCGACCTTTGTAGAGGTCAGGTTCAGGCCCAACGTCGCACACGCAACCTCGGAGTCGCGCATCGCTGCAAGCCTGCGACCCCAAGCGCTACGTCGGAGCGCGATCAGGATGTTGCCGGCAACGGCGAAGACGATCGCGATCGTGACGAACTGCTTGAAGTCGCTGTCCACTTTGAACGGCCCCAGCGCCAGTCGGGGCACCTGACGGTTTCCACCTGGCATCACGCCGTTCTGGTTGAAAACCATCGCCGAGCAGATCATTGCGAATGCAGCTGTTGCAAGAGCAAGATAAATGCCCGACAGCCGGAGCGCTGGAAATGCCACGACGGCGCCTACAGCAGCACAGATGCCGATTGAGATGAATACTCCTATTGGTGAGCCGTTGGCTCCCCACGCGGCCATGGTCACCGCTCCGATTCCGGTGAACGAGAGTTGAGCCAAAGAGATCTGCCCCGCATAGCCGGTGAGTGGTACCAGCGACATGGTCACGATCGTCAGATAGAAGCCCGTGGTCATTAGGTTCAGATCCGATGGCGCCATCAGTGATCCGATGGCTGCCACAGCGGCAACCATGCAGATTCCGCCGATCATTGCCGTGCGTTGACTGACTGCAGGAGCTGGGATCGACCGTCGAGCCATCCCGTGCGCCCTCAACCGCGATTGGGGCTGCAACAGGATCACTATCAACAACATGATTCCCGGGACAGCTTGGGGAAGCTTCTGGAGGCTGATCGCCCCAATGCTCGCGTCACTGGGGATGTAGCCAACTGCATACGCCTCAGCGAGTCCCAAGATGAGCGAACCCAGGAATGCGCCGGGAAGGCTCTTGAGTCGACCGACAACAGCAACCGCATATGCATTGATGAATATGAGGGTCAGACCGGTGGCACTCAGCGACTGTTCCGAAGCGATGAGTACGCCCGAGATCGCCGCCATCATCGCCCCGAGCGACCATGCGAGAGCTGAGGTCCTTCCGGGACGCCCACCGTTGAGTTGCAACAGGTGTCGGTCGTCAACAACGGCGCGCATTGCGATGCCCAGTCTGGTCACCTTGAACACCAGACGCAGACCGACAGCGATGAGGATCGCGATGATCATGGAGAGGATCCGCTGATATGAAACTGCCACCCCGAATAGGTGCACCGATTTCCCGGGGAAGAATGCGGGAGATGGCCTAGCAACAGAGGGCGGCCAGATGAACTGCGCAAGCGCGATGAGACCGATCATCAATGAAATCGTCACGACGATCTTCACCACTTCCGTGGTGCCCTCTATGCCGCGCATCAGCACGCGCTCCACCACAGTCCCAAAGAGCGGAGCCACCACGAAGATCACCAGGAAAACCGACACCCAGAACGGGAGCCCCCAGCCCTTGTTCAACTGCCAGAACATGAACGCGGCCATCATCGAGAAGGCGCCGTGCGCGAAGTTGAAGATGCCCGACGTCGTGTAGGTCACGACGAGACCCGACGCAGCGATCGCATATATGGCTGCGGTCGATAGTCCGGCGATTGTGTAGATGAGGAACTTGTCCACGGAACCTCAGGAGGTGGTGTTCGAGAGTCTCTTGATCAGTGAAACTTGCTGTGTGACGCAAGTCGCATTGATCGCTGTGTTTATCACGAACACAGGCGTTGTGAAGGCTTTGTCGGTAATCACCGTTCAGATGAGCCGCTCACCGCGCCCCGACGCATAACAACCGGTACCCTCCCGCCTACCTGTGTGCGAGAATCTGACACTGTGTCAGAATTCGCCACTCAGGTTCGAATCCTGACAGATCAGGTATCCACACGCAGTATTTCTGACCCCGCCCCTCGGAGGACGAATGGATCTCATTATCCGCAATGCCACCATCATCGACGGCACCGGTGCCCCCGGTTGGACGGGCGACATCGGAATTGAGGCCGGACGCATCGCCGCTCTCAGCGAGTCGGGAAATTCCATTGAAGGATCCTCCCCGCAGGAGATTGACGGGACTGGCCTCATCGTCTGCCCCGGGTTCATCGACCCACACACCCACTACGACGCTCAGTTGATGTGGGATCCGACCGGATCGCCTTCGAACCTGCACGGTGTCACCACGATCATCGCGGGCAACTGTGGCTTCACCCTCGCTCCCATCAAGGCACAGGACGCCGACTACACCCGTCAAATGATGGCCAAGGTCGAAGGAATGCCCCTGCTCGCACTCGAGACAGGAATCGATTGGAACTGGAGCACCTTCGAGGAATACCTAAACCGTTTGGAAGGAAACCTCGGCTTGAACGCCGGATTCCTCGTCGGCCACTGCGCGCTCCGCAAGTACGTAATG
This sequence comes from Microthrixaceae bacterium, assembly GCA_020439285.1. Classification (GTDB taxonomy): domain Bacteria; phylum Actinomycetota; class Acidimicrobiia; order Acidimicrobiales; family Microtrichaceae; genus JAGQSZ01. The sequence continues at coordinate 3,840 of JAGQSZ010000052.1, read as the reverse complement.
GGCGACTCAGCGGTCGGGAGCGATGCTTCTGAGGAACAACTCAATGCCATGAAGGAACTCTTGACCGAGTCGATCCGTGCCGGCGGCTTGGGTTTCTCAACGACTCAAGCACGGACCCACTCAGATGGCGACGGCGAGCCCGTTCCCTCACGTTGGGCGAACGAAAACGAGTTGCTCGAGTTGGCGAGCGTGGTGTCTGAACACCCCGGCACCACACTCGAATTCGCGTCGAACGGCTGCCTTGACGGATTCGACGACGAAGAAGTTGATTTCATGATCAAGTACTCGAAGTCTGGAAATCGTCCCGTCAACTGGAACGTTCTCACAGTCGACTCTCACGCTCCTGAGCGCTATCAGAACCAACTCGCAGCCATGGACCGTTGCGCTGAAGAGGGCGCCCGGGTTGTGGCGCTGACCATGCCGGTGATCGTCGGCATGAACATGAGTTTCCTCAACTTCTGTGCTCTCAACCTGATGCCCGACTGGGGTCCGATCCTGGCTCTGCCGCTTGAGGAGCGAATGGAAAGACTGCGCGACCCCGAGACCCGTCGATTCATGGAGGAGCGCGCCGCGTCTCCAGAGACTGGTGTGTTCGCTCGACTAACCGGCTGGGACACCTACGTAATTGGCGACACGTTCACTGCGGAGAACGAACCTCTGCGAGGCCGTCGTGTCGGCGACATCGCTGCCGAGCGAGGCACAACTGCCTTCGACACCTTGATCGACATCGTGTTGGTTGACGATCTTCAGACGATCCTCTGGCCGGGTGCCACCGATGCTGATCCCGAGTCCTGGCGCCTTCGTCAAGAAGCTTGGAAGCACCAGTCAGTGATGCTCGGCGGTTCCGACGCCGGTGCACACCTGGACCGCATGCAGGGCGCCAACTACACCACCAGGTTCCTTGCCGACTGCATCCGAGGACGCAAGCTCACCACCGTGGAAGATGCCGTGCGGATGATGACCCAAGTCCCAGCCGAACTGTTCGGCCTCAAGGACCGTGGTGTGATCCGCGAAGGTGCTCACGCTGACCTTGTCGTGTTCGACCCTGAAGAAATCGGTTCGGAGGTTCTCTCGATGGTGGACGATCTACCGGGCGGGACGAGCAGGCTATTCGCTGGATCCGTCGGCTTGAACCATGTGTTGGTCTCCGGCGTCGAGGTCATCCGCGACAGCACTCCCACGGGAGCTCTGCCCGGATCCGTCATCCGTTCGGGTGTCGACACCGACACCGTCGCCTTGGGCTGATCCACCGTCGGTGGGGGTCCCCTCAGCGGAAGGGCCCCCATCAGCAGACCCGTTCCCTGGGAGTCCGCGCCCAAGGCGCGGTGCGAACAAGGTGAACAACAACAGAGCCAGTCCAGCCAGACCGATCGGGACGATTCCATTCCCTCGGCTGGTGAACACTGGCCCTAGGACGAATGCCGAGAGCAGAGCCGTCCAGAGCCAGAGCACGATCACAGTGCGTTTGTGCCCGTGGCCCAGGTTCATGAGCCTGTGATGTAGGTGCTGCTTGTCAGCGGTCGCTACACCCTGCCGCTTGGTGGCCCTACGAATCAGGGCAAATGCCACATCGAGCACTGGTACGCCCAGAATCAAGAGTGGGATGACCAACGGGGCGAAGAAGAACCAAGCTTGTCCCGAAAAGGGATCGTCCGACTGGCCTCCGACTGCAATGGTCGAAGATGCCAGTAGTCCTCCGAGCAAGAGCGCCCCGGAATCACCCATGAAGATGCTTGCTGGATTGAAGTTCCACGGCAGGAAGCCGAGGCACACTCCCGCCGTGGCTATGGCGATTAGTGGGCCCACGTTGGATGGGTCGACCACTTCGACGTCGAGCAGTCGCCAGCCGTAGAGGAAGAAGGAGCCCGACGCGATGAGGACTATTCCCGCTGCTAAGCCGTCCAAGCCGTCGATCAGATTGACGGCATTAGCCATACCAACAACCCATAGGACGGTAACGAGAGCCGACATGTCAGGTGGTAGGACCGTGAACCCTAGGAACGGAACACGGAAGTAGATGATTGTCATTCCGACCAAGCTCAGGACCGAACCAGCTAGGACCATCGAAGCAAGCTTGGCGGGTGCAGAAATCTCCCGAAGGTCGTCAATCAGGCCCGCAACGAAGAGGACTGTGGATGCAACCAGAATCCCAATCAGGTTCCGAGGAGCTTCGAATAGCGGATCGAACTGGGGAAAGAACCACGCGACGCCAACCGCGGCGAGAAGTCCCAAATACAAAGCTGCACCGCCCAGAACGGCAGTCGGCTCTGCGTGCACCGAACGATCACCCGGTTGAGCCATTGCGCCAACACGGTTAGACAGGAGCCTGAGCGGCAGAACTGCAATGGATGTCACGACAACGGCGGTCGCCATCACAATCATGTATGCCACGAGACCCACTGGCGCAGGCTACTTCGCATCGTTGAGGGTCACGCGCTCCGTCGGGCACCGTCAACGCGGACACCTGCCTCGACGCCACCTGCCTTCGGGGCACCATTGGGCCGAATGACCCATGGCGATTGTGATTGATTTCACCGACAATTACTTGCGCCAGAGCGCAGGATAATTTGTATGGAACTACGATCCGTTGAAAGTATCTAATACGAGGAAGACCGAGTCGGAATGGACCGACTCATGCGTCCAGCTGACACCCACGATCGGCCGAACGCTTGAAATGGAGCGGACAATGCGCAGTGAAAAACTTGCGCCAGGCGGCGGTAACCGAAGCATCAATCCGAGCGGCAATCACGCATCCGTTTTGGTTGACGACGTGGCCACCGTCAACAATGCCACGCCCAACAGGCTTCACCGCCAGGACACAGCCACCTCCCACCATTCTCGGCCCACCAAAATACGAGATGACGCCCACCTCCGGGGCCACTTCCATGGAAGCGAGAGCGAAAACGGATGGGCTCCCCCGCACAGCTTCGGACTGAAGGCGGCCCTAATTGCTTCAGACCTGATCCTGATCGCCATCGCTTCGGCGGCGTCCTTCAGCAACTTCGACTCGACCGCTGATTCCTTCGCTCAAGCGAGTGGGCAAGCACCCTCGAGCGGAAGCCTCATCGGGCTGTCAGTCGGTGCTGTATTAATCTTCATATTGGCCTTCGCCCAGCAGAATCTGTACAACAGCCGCCACGTCAGTCGCAGGGCTGAAGAACTCCGCCGCTTGGTCAACGCAACGGCCTTGGGCTCAATCTGCGTAGCTGCAGGAGCTCTAGCAATCGACGTAGATCCGCCCTTCACGTGGTTCTTCTCGATGACGATCCTGTCACTAGTGATGACTGCGTTGGGGCGTGAGGTCCTTCGGCGGTTCATAAACCACCAACGGGCCGTTGGGAAGATCTCTCGCCGAGTGATTCTTGTCGGAAGTAACGAGGAAGCCGAGGAACTCCACGAGATGCTCTCGGATTCCTCCGAGTTGGGTTATGACGTAGTCGGGCGCGTCAGCGACACGATCCAGTTGACTGATGGCAACGCCATCGTTGGCGAGCAGTCACATACCGATGGCACTCCAGCTATCAAGGGCAACCACGCCCCATGGCTCGGCACGACAGACAACATTCTCCAAATCGTCCGCGAGCGCAACGCCAGCGGCGTAGTCGTCGCCACAACCGATATCGATCTAGAAACAGCAAACCGGTTGGTTCGCACGCTCACCAATGAGGGCATCTATGTAGAGATGTCATCAGCCATGAGGGACATCGCCACTCGCCGTGTGACAATTCGACCGCTGGGTCGCTACCCAGTAATGACGGTCGAGCCAGTAGAGAACAATGGCTGGCGCGCAGGATTCAAACGCTGTTTCGACATCATCCTGTCGCTCCTGATCCTCTTAGG
>JAGQSZ010000051.1 GCA_020439285.1 Microthrixaceae bacterium | reverse complement strand
AACATCAACAACAGCCAAAGACACCGCAGCCGCAACAGCATCCCCCAACGGACCAACAACCAAACCTGCTGCGCCAAACAACAACCCCGCCACAGCAACACCACGACGCAAACTTCCCACCACAAACACCCCGATCAACGACAGCAACCCGACCATACCCCACGCCGTCGCATGGTGCTTGCGAACAGTGCTCGCTCCGGCGCTGCACAGATGTACCAACGGGAACGCTGAGCGCCCCGGTAATCTCGGGGTGTGTCGACAGAGCAGGTTCGACTTGATCTCCTACATGTGCTTCGACTCCGCGGTCTTGCTGAGACCGCGGAGTTGTCGCGTCTGACCGGACTCGATGAAGCATCAGTTGACCGTCTCTTGGAATCCGAGGCGCTCAACCGCAACGTCACGTACCACTCGGGACGCCTGGTCGGGTGGGCGCTAAGTCCCAAGGGTCGAGCCGAGGGTGAGAAGCTCCTGGCCGAGGAACTCGACCGTGAATCGATACGTGACCGGATCGAGGCCGACTATCTCGAGTTCTTGGAACTCAACGGCGAACTGTTGGGTGTCTGTTCGGCCTGGCAGACCATCACCGTCGACGGAGTCGACGTCGTGAATGACCACTCCGATACCGAACACGACCTCGCAGTCCTGGAAAGACTCGAAGCCCTCCACCGGCGGGCGCTCCACATGACAGCTAGTCTGGAACGAACAAGCTCCCGATTCGGTGGCTATTCGCGTCGTCTAAGAGCGGCCCATGCGAGAATTGTCGCAGGTGAGACCGAATGGCTGACCCGATCGACCGTCGATTCCTATCACAGCGTCTGGTTCGAACTTCACGAGAACCTGCTCGCCAATCTGGGACGAAGACGCTCAAACGAAAGGCAGCGCTGACAGGCGTGGCACCAGAACTCATTACCTCAGAGGTAGCACCATGAATCCCACCTTCGGCAAAGTCATCACCGCAATGGTCACGCCATTCGATGAAAAGGGTGACCTAGACCTCGATGCTGCTTCGGACCTGGCCCGCTGGCTGGTCGACAACGGCAGCGAAGGGTTGGTGTTGAGCGGGACCACCGGTGAGAGCCCCACGCTCACCGAATCCGAGGAACTGATTCTGTTCCGCACGATTCGTGAAGCCGTGTCGGTGCCACTCCTGGCCGGAACCGGGTCCAACTCGACAGCCACAGCGGTCGAGCAGAGCCGCCGCGCAAGCGAAATCGGCGTAGACGGAATCTTGTTAGTCACCCCGTACTACAACCGGCCATCCCAAGAAGGTCTCTTTGCCCACTACTCGGCTGTGGCTGCGGCGACCCCGCTGCCCATCATGGTTTACGACGTCCCGGTACGAACCGGACGGAAGATCGAAACTGAGACGGTCCTCCGTCTCGCAGCTGAAACTGCGAACATCGTGGCGCTCAAGGACGCTGCAGGCGATCCGGCGGAAACAGCCAAGTTGATCGCCCGTGCGCCCGAGGGTTTCGAGGTCTATAGCGGCGACGATTCCTTGACGCTGCCACTGCTAGCAGTTGGTGCGGTGGGTGTCGTGTCTGTCGCATCACACTGGGTCGGCAGACAGATGGGGCAGATGATCGAGGCGTTCTGGAAGGGCGACGTCGAGGAAGCACGACGGATCAACGCCACTCTGACCGCCTCATATGACTACGAGGCCCAACTCGATGCCCCGAACCCGATTCCGACAAAGGCTCTGCTCAGAGTCCTCGGTCTGAAGGTGGGGGAGTGCAGACCGCCCATGGGTCCAGACCCCGAAGATCTCGATGATCGAGCTCGCGAGATCCTGGCGGGTCTTTCCTGATGGCATCCCCTGTACACCTGACATTCCTCGGAGGCTTGGGCGAGATCGGCCGCAACTGCGCAGCGATCGAAATCGAGGGATCCATCTTGTTGATCGACTGCGGGCTCATGTTCCCAGACGACGACATGCTCGGCATCGACCTGGTTCTGCCGGACTTCTCCTGGCTGATCGAGCACGGTGACGATGTGGTCGGATGTGTCGTCACGCACGGCCACGAGGACCACATCGGAGCGCTTTCCTATCTCCTGCGTGAGATCGAGTTCCCGATATTTGGAACCGAACTGTCACTCGGATTGGCCCGTGGACGAATCGAAGAGGCGGGGCTTCTCAAGTCAACCGACTTGGTGGCCGTCGGTGACAACGAACGGCGAATGATCGGTCCCTTCGATGTCGAGTTCATCCCGGCCACCCACTCGGTCCCACAGGGGATCGCGATAGCCATCCACACGCCGCAGGGCACCATTTTGCACACAGGCGATTTCAAGATCGACCTGACTCCTGTGGACCGCCGTCTCACCAATCTGTCCCGGGTCGGAGCACTTGCAGAAGGCGATGGGATTCGCCTGCTGTTAGCGGATTCGACCAATGCCGACCAGGCAGGTCACTCCCGCTCGGAGACGTCGGTTGGTGGCGTTCTCTACAACCTGATGCACGAACAAAAGGGACGACGGGTTATCACGGCCGGTTTCGCAAGCCACGTGCACCGGGTCCAACAACTCGCAGACGCCGCAATCGAGTTCGGGCGTGTCATTGCACCGCTTGGCCGTTCCATGCAACGCAACATCACGATGGCCAGAGAACTCGGCCTGTTGCGAATCCCGGACACTTCACTGATCGACATCGAAGACGTCGACAGATACGAACCCGGCCAGGTGCTTGTCCTTTCAACCGGTTCCCAGGGCGAACCGATGTCGGCGCTCACATTGTTGGCATCGAACGAGAACAAGTGGCTGAAACTGACTCCCGATGACACGGTGATCCTGTCCTCGCATCCGATCCCCGGTAACGAATCTGCTATCACCAAGGTGATCGACAACCTGTTCCGACAGGGCGCCGAAGTGATTCACTCGGGAATTGCCGACGTTCACGCGACGGGTCACGCGAAGGCTGAGGAACTCAAGCTGTACCACTCGCTCGCCCGACCGGAATATTTCGTGCCTGTCCACGGCGAATACCACCACCTGGTGGCTCACAGTCGCATCGCCACCACCATGGGCACCCCGGCAAGCAACGTCTTGATCGCCGAGGACGGCGACCGCCTACGTCTCGACGACGATGGTCTTACCAAGGTCGGTCGAGTGCCTGCGGACTACGTGTACGTGCATGGAACCGTCGGCGATGTCGGATCCACCGTTCTCGGTGAACGTCAGATCCTCGCCGGTGACGGAGTGGTCGTTGTGACGCTGTGTGTCGATCGCAAGAATTCGCGCATCGTGTCAGGGCCGAGTATCACGACACGTGGTTGGATCGACGAGGCCGAGGCAGCCGACCTGCTCACGAAAATGGGCAACCGGGTCACCGAACGAGTCAATGAAGAACTCGCCTCGTCTGCTGAGTTGAAGTCCATCGAGCGCGCTGTGAGACGTGCCGCAGGAAGCTTCGTATCACAGTCGACACGGCGCCGACCGATGATCGTTCCGATCATCCTGGAGAGCTGAATCGCCTCCAGCGCCATCCAGATCCGACCGCTGTGGCCATGATCCGGTGGCGTCGACATGTTGGACATGTCGCGCCGCTGTCACTGCCCCTTAGTACTCTTGGACCCAAGTGACGACCAAGAACCGCTCCAAGTCGAAACCCTCCACCAACGCTCGACGGGCCACCAAGCCCAAGAGTTCCAATTCGCGCGCTACTAAGGCGCAGCCGGCAAAGCCGTCGGTGGTGGCCAGGGCGTGGTCGGCAGTGACAGATGGTCGTGGTCATGACCTGATCGGCCTACTGGTGCTGATATTGGCCATCGTCGCCGGGGCGAGCATCTATTCCGGGGCTTCATCCGCTCCGGGATCATGGCCAGATACAGCCGTCGGTGCGTTCCTCGGCATGCTCAAGTTCGTTGTCCCCCCGGTCTTGATCGTGGTCGGAGTCCTCCTAATCAGAGGTCCCAGAGCCGTCGATGTCGACCTGTCCGACGAAGACGAGCCTTGGAACGCTCCACTCGGACGGCGAAGCGAAGCAGCCCGCATTGCCGGGGTGATTCTCGCTGTTTTGGTGCTAGCGGGGATCCTCGACCTGTTGTTGTCAGAGGGGCGGACGATTACCGCCGATGGTGTCGATGCATACAACGGTGGCGGTGGACTGATCGGCGCTGTTGTTGGTGCACTTGCTGTGCTGGGTGGCAGGTGGGTTGCTCTGACGATCCTCGTGCTGGTGGGCGTATTCAGCGTCAGCCTCATTACCGGACTCACCTTGCGGGAACTCGGTCGACGGTCGTGGCGTTTCATCAAACCCGGTGTGGACGCGGTGCTGCAGTGGCTTTCAACGCTGTTCCACATCAGTGGAACAAAGACCGACGGTTCCGAAACATCGGATGGCACTCCGGGTTCGGGTGACGAAACCGATCCCGATGCCACCAACGTCACCTTCTTCGACCAGGACGCTCCCACGGGAGCGGGGGAGCCCAAGCCAAAGGCGCGTCGCTCGCCGAAGGCGCCAGCCAAGCCCAAGGTGCCGACTGTCGTTATCGCTGGGCAACATAACTCCGAAGTCGAAGAGACAGAACAGCTTCAGATCGACTTGGACACCAACCCAGATGGCTCGGTTTGGCGTCTGCCTCCGGTGTCCTTGTTGTCCCGTTCGGTCGAACAAAAGGTCGACACGGACGCTGTTACCGAACGAGGGCAGCGGCTCGAGGGCGCACTCGCCGAGCACGGCGTAGAAACGCGTCTCATCGGCATGACCGTTGGTCCATCAGCAACGTGTTACGAACTAGAACTCGGAGTTGCAGTAAAGGTCAGCAAAGTCACAGCACTGCACAAAGACATTGCCTACGCGATGGCGACACCAGATGTGCGCCTCCTTGCCCCAATACCGGGGCGTCGCGCGATCGGTGTCGAAGTCCCCAACGAGACACGTGTCGTTGTCACACTCGGAGACATCCTCACCTCCAACGAGGCCAGAAACGCGAGACATCCCCTTGAGGTAGGAATCGGTCGAGGCATGAACGGCGAGAGCGTCATGTTGAACCTGGCCTCCACTCCGCACATTCTCATCGCCGGTCAAACCGGGGCCGGTAAGTCCTCGTGCATCAACTCGATCCTCACTTCGATCATGTTGCGTACAACACCGGATCAGGTCCGGTTGATTCTCATCGACCCCAAACAGGTCGAACTCACCCAGTACCGCAAGATTCCTCATCTGTTGACTCAGGTCGTCACCGACCCGAAGAAGGCAGCGAATGCGCTCAGTTGGGCGACCACAGAAATGGACCGCAGGTACACGTTCTTGTCCGAAGTCGGGGTCCGCGATATCGCCGGGTACAACGCCATGTTCCAAAGCGGTGAGCTCGCAGAACGCTTCCCAGACCGTGACCTCAAGCGGATGCCTTTCATCCTCGTTGTAGTGGATGAGTTGTCCGATCTGATGCTCGTTGCGGCCAAGGAAGTCGAACACTCGATCACACGCATAGCGTCCAAGGCGCGCGCAGTCGGCATCCACCTCGTTCTCGCAACCCAGCGTCCATCAGCAGATGTCATCACCGGGTTGATCAAGGCCAACGTGCCAGCTCGACTGTCATTCACCGTGGCGTCCTCCATCGACTCCAAGGTGATCCTCGATCAGGTCGGAGCCGAACGGCTGACGGGCAAGGGCGACATGTTGTTGCTGGCGGGTAACACGACCCCTCAGCGCATCCAAGGCGCATGGGTCGAAGAATCCGAGGTGCGTGCCGTTTCGAGTCAGTGGCAACGTCAGGCTCCGCAGGTCGAAGAGACCTTCGTGGAAGAGATCGTTGATTCCCACGGCGACCTCGCTGCCGCAGGGGGATCCAGTGGCGGATACGACGATGACGAGTTGCTGCTCCAAGCACTCGAGCTGGTGGTTCGTGGCAATCTCGGTTCCACTTCGATGCTTCAACGGAAGTTGAAGGTGGGCTTTGCCAGGGCCGGGCGTCTGATGGACCTTCTCGAAGAGAAAGGGATTGTGGGGCCCTCTGAGGGATCCAAGCCCCGCAAGGTCCTGATGAGTCCTGATGAACTCGATCGCATGATCGAAGCCGGCGAAATCTGATGCCCAAGACGTTTTGGATCGAGACTCTCGGTTGTCCGAAGAATCAGGTTGACTCCGACAAACTCGTCGGTTCGCTGGCTACCGATGGCATGGTGCCTGCTGAGTCACCCGAAGATGCCGACCTGGTGGTGGTCAACACCTGCGCGTTCGTTGAAGAAGCACGCGAGGAGAGTGTCTCCACGATCCTCGCGTTCGACGACATCCGCTCCGAAGGATCAGAACTGGTCGTAACGGGATGTATGGCTGCCCGCTACGGAGACGAACTCGCCCAGGCTCTCCCTGAAGTCGACCGGGTTGTCGGTTTCGGTGGTCCGCTCACCGCAGAGGCCGCCACCCGTGCAGCGAATGCTGTCCCGGTGACGATCGGTTCCAGGCCCTCACGAGGCGGAGCCGATGTCCCGGCCATGGACCTGCTCAACATGGCTCGACCACCGAGTACTTCCCCCTGGGTATACGTGAAAGTGGCTGAGGGTTGCGACAAGCGCTGCGGATTCTGTGCGATCCCATCGTTCCGCGGCCCGCAACGATCCCGCCCGATGGACGCGATTCTCGCCGAGGTCGAATCGTTGGCCGCAAAAGAGGTCGTGCTTATTGCCCAGGATCTGGCGGCATATGGCCGGGACCAAGGTGTGGGCGACAAGTCGATCGTGTCACTCTACGAATCGATCTCTGAGATCGCCGACTGGGTACGGCTGTTGTACCTGTATCCGTCTGAGCTCTCCGATCCGCTGATCGAAGCGATCGCCGCTGGCCCGGTCCCGTATTTCGACCTTTCGCTCCAACACGTGTCCACTCCGCTGCTTCGCCGAATGAGACGCTGGGGCAACGGTCAACGTTTCTTGGACCGCATCCAACGCATCAGATCCATGCGACCCGATGCAGCGTTCCGTTCGAACTTCATCGTTGGATATCCCGGTGAAACAGAAGCCGATCACGACGAACTCCTCGACTTCGTCGAACAAGCCCAACTCGACTGGTGCGGCTTCTTCGCCTACTCGGCAGAAGAAGGAACCTACGCAGCCGGCCTCGACGGACAAATAGAACGCGGACTCATGAACGAACGTCTCGCCGAGTTGCGAGAGATGCAGGACTCGATCACCGCAGCGCGACGCGACGCAATCATCGGAGAGACCGTCCGTGTGTTGGTCGAATCCACTGGTCGAGCGCGATCACATCGTGAAGCTCCCGAGATCGACGGAATCATCGAAGTTGATGCCGACCTGGCAGCGGGCGAGTTCCACGATGTGGTGGTCACCGGAGCGGCTGGCCCCGATCTAGTGGCCACTGCCTGAGTCTTGCTCCCATCCGTGCGATGATTGCCGTTCGCCATATGCGCGAGATCTGTGACCGAGACCAGAGGCTGGGCCAAATTGCCTGAACCGGACCTAGTTGACCACGACAGTCCAGCGTTTGGTCCCGGCGCGCTGATGACACCAGCGAACGCAGTGACCATCGCTCGGCTTGCTGTGTCGCCGATCGCGTTCATCATGATCCTCAACGAACACAGTTCATGGCGTTTGGTCGCACTGTGGTTCGTGTTGACCGTCACCGACAGCCTCGATGGATATCTCGCCAGGCGTCAGGGAGCCACGCGTTCAGGAGCGTTCCTGGACCCCTTGGCGGACAAGGTCCTGGCCCTCGGCGGACTCTGGGCAGTCGTGATCGCCGGACGGTTCTGGTGGGCCCCGGTCGTGCTCATCACGTTGCGGGAGGTCCTCATCTCGGCACTTCGTGCCTACTGGGGGCGACGTGGCCTGGCTGTCCCGGCATCGAAGGTCGCGAAGACGAAGACGTTCTTGCAGTTCGGTGCGGTTGGTTGGTTCGTGCTTCCACCGACGCATTCGATCCGCTGGCTGGCTGACGGGTTCTTGTGGCTGGCGGTCGCCGTCGCGTGGATCAGCGCAGCTCAATACCTGAGTGCGGGCTCCCGGGTCACGACCACCATGGAAGACGCCTAGGTTCTTTCACATGAGAGCCGAGGTTCTAGCGATCGGGACGGAACTGCTTCTCGGGCAGATCGTCGACACGAACTCGTCGTGGATAGGCGAACAACTCGCCGTCAACGGCATGGACTGCTTCTATCAGGCCAAGGTGGGCGACAACCTCAACAGGATCGTCGAGGCCGTCAACGAAGCCCTGACCCGTTGTGACGTACTCATCTGTTCCGGAGGCCTCGGCCCCACCCAGGATGACCTGACCAGGAACGCTCTGGCCGCAGTCGCTGGTGTTGAACTGGTACGTGACGACGACATGGCCGACCGCATCATGGAGATGTTCATGGGACGTGGCCGTTCCATGCCCCAGAACAATCTCCGCCAAGCTGAACGTCCCGAGGGTGCACGATTCCTCGAGACCCAACCCGGGACAGCACCCGGACTTGTCATGGAGTTGGACAACGGCAAACAGATCTATGCACTTCCAGGTGTGCCGTGGGAAATGCAACAGATGATGACAAACGACGTCCTGCCCGCTCTTCGTGAACGCGCCGGGGTGTCGTCTGTGATCGTCAGTCGAACGCTTCGCACTTGGGGCATGTCCGAATCAGCGTTGGCGGAAGCACTCGATGAGCGAATGACCGAACTGGACCAGATCGGTAACCCGACGATTGCTTTCCTCGCTTCGGGCGTCGAGGGCATCAAGGTGCGCCTGACCGCAAGCGGACCCGACCGCGAGGAAGTCGACCAACTACTCGATTCCGAGGAAGAACTTGTGCGGCAGGCTCTCGGCGACGTCGTTTTTGGCGTCGATGACGAGACGATGGAATCATCGGTTCTTGCTGAACTGTCACGCCTCGGTATGACCATCGGTGTCGCTGAATCGTTGACCGGCGGCCTCGTCGGCGCACGCATCTGCGACGTTCCCGGAGCGAGCGCCCAGTTCCGTGGGTCGATCGTCTCGTATGCATCGGATGTGAAGTTCGATCTACTCGGCGTGCCCCGAGGGCCCGTCATCTCCGAAGAAGCTGCGGTTGCGATGGCAGATGGAGCACGTCGTGTCATCGGCTCCGATGTCGGTATCGCCGCCACTGGTGTGGCCGGTCCGAACTCGGCAGAGGGGCACCGACCCGGAACGGTCTGTATAGCCGTCGTCATCGGCGACCCGGACCGTGACGGCATCGTTGAATCCGCAATGATCAGACTTCCAGGGATGCGTCAACAGGTCAGAGAACTGTCGGTGATCTCACTGTTGAGCCTGTTGCGCAGTCAACTGTTGAAGGTCCAACCCGGGCAGATCACAACAGCCGCTGGCCATGACCTGGACTGAGAGAAGCGACTAGTGGCCGATGACCTGTTTGCATCAGCAGCACGAGAGCAACTCGAACGTAAGGGTCCCCTGGCAGATCGGTTGAGACCGCGTTCCCTCGACGAGGTGGTCGGACAACGTCACCTTCTCGGCGTCGGTAAACCGCTGCGGGCTCTGGTGGATGCAGATCGGCTCAGTTCGGTGATCCTGTGGGGTCCACCCGGGACGGGTAAGACAACGATCGCCCGTCTCATTGCCAACGAGTCGTCACGAGCCTTTGTCCACTTGTCGGCGGTGACGGCTTCGGTCAAGGACATTCGTGAAACAGCGCAAGTCGCCGAGCAGCGCCTGGGTCAGTCCCAGCGCGGGACGATCCTGTTCCTCGATGAAATCCACCGCTTCACCAAGTCTCAACAGGACGCGCTATTGCCATCGGTGGAAACCGGGCTGTTGACCCTGATCGGGGCCACTACCGAGAATCCGTACTTCGAGGTCAATGCGCCGCTGCTGTCCAGGTCGACGCTCCTGCGCCTCGAACCACTCGCGCAAGATGACCTGCGGACCCTTGCTCTCCGGGGACTCGATCTAGAAGCCATGACGGCGACAGACGAAGCGATCGACCATCTCGTCGGCATCTGTGCCGGTGACGGACGATCTCTGTTGACCTCGCTTGAAGTAGCGATGGCTCTCGCCTCTGCCCGGTCAAACGAGTCGGGGACCGTGGTCGTTGAAATCGAAGACGTTGAAGCTGCGATCGGTTCCACCGCAATCAGATATGGCCGAGATGATCATTACGACGTCGTATCGGCGTTCATCAAGTCGATCCGCGGATCCGATCCCGATGCTGCTCTCCACTGGTTGGCGCGGATGCTCGCAGCAGGGGAGGATGCACGGTTCATCGCCAGACGACTGGTGATCGCAGCATCCGAGGACATCGGTCTGGCCGACTCCAATGCTCTGATCGTGGCCGACGCCGCGGCGCGAGCAGTCGAGTTCGTTGGACTGCCCGAAGCTCGGATCAACCTGTCGCACGCGACGGTGTACCTGGCCCTGGCACCCAAATCCAACAGCGCGTACATGGCGCTCGCCCGAGCCGAGAGCGACGTTGCGAGCCGACCTGTGGGCGAAGTTCCGCCGCATCTACGAGACGCCCATTACAAGGGTGCGAAGTCATTGGGTCACGGTCAGGGTTACCAGTACCCCCATGACTCGCCCCGGGGTTGGGTTCCCCAGGAGTACCTGCCACAGGAACTCGAGGGTGCCCGCTACTACCTTCCAGTGTCGCGCGGTGACGAGGGAGAAATCGTGGAGCGTTGGACCGAACGCCGATCAACGGACGGCTGAGGTCTGGAAGCGCAGAACTGATCTTCGAGCAACTGCCTGGCCTGATCAGCGCCAACTGGTCTGGAGAACAAGAAGCCTTGGCCGAGTTGGTATCCGAGGTCGCGCAGTCGATCGAGTTGGTCGACGGTCTCGATACCTTCAGCCACAGTCGTCAGCCCGAACGCGTCACCTATCTGCACGATCGGACCCAAGAGGTTCTCTCCGGGTGTCGACGCCTCGGCGACGAACTGCCGGTCGATCTTCAAGACATCGATAGGCAGGCGTCGCAGATTGGCGATAGAGGCGTAGCCAGTTCCGAAGTCGTCGATCGCGAGTTGGACACCCAAGTCGGAGATCTTTCGCAGTCGAGAGACGACCCCGGTGTCCTCTGTGACGACCATCGACTCGGTTATTTCTATGGTTATCCGACCCGGGTCGATCCCAGCGGATGCGATTTCATCTCGTAGCACTTCAACGATGCGGTCCGATCGCAACTGTCCGACCGAGACGTTGATTGCCATGGTCAGCTGTCCATGGTCTTGGAACGAACGGGACCACTCGGCGAGCTGACGGATCGATGTCTTCATCACCCATTCACCGATCGGCACGATCAAACCGGTTGCCTCAGCCACGGGGATGAAGTCGAACGGCCCTACCAATCCTCGGCTCGGGTGTTGCCAACGCAACAGGGCTTCGAACCCGTTGATCTTGTTCCTCGCGAGGTCATAGACGGCTTGGTAGAACGCTCGGAGTTGACCGCCTGTGATGGCAAATCGCAGATCGCTTTCCAAAGTGAAGCTTCCTGAGCCTGCTGATGCATCTCCTCGGCAAACACGACAGCGGCCACAGATCCGCTGCCCTTTGCGCGATACATGGCGATGTCAGCGTCGCGGATCAGGTCCTCGACACTCAGATCCACACCGGGCAGAGCAACCGCAATGCCCACCGAACCACTGGTCTCGAACCGTGTCGAATTGACCGACACCTCATGACGAAGGTGCTCGGAGATCGTGTTGCCTAGCTCCTCGGCTTCATCAACAGTTGTGATCTGATCGAAAAGAACAGCGAATTCGTCGCCGCCAAGTCGGGCGACTGTCACATCTGAACTCAACAACATCGAAAGACGTTCCGAGACCGACTTGAGGACCGAGTCGCCGGCGAGGTGCCCGTGTGAGTCGTTGACGTGTTTGAAACCGTTCAGGTCGATCACCGCAACACCGACGAGTTGGTTCGTGTTGCGTGCCCTGTTGATCGCCTGGTTCAACCTGTCAGCGAACAGAGCCCGGTTGGGGAGCCCGGTGAGGGGATCGTGAAATGCCTGATGGCGAAGTTGTTCTTCGAGAGCGACCTGGTCAGTGACGTCACGGGTGTTGATCACGAACGCCTGGACATCGGGATCGTCACGAAGATCAGAGATGGTTGAACTGGCCCAACGAGTCCTGCCCTGTCCGTCGGTCAACTCCCATTGGACCTCCGGCAGTCCAGCTTTGATTGCTTCTGACACAGCCCACAACGAAGGACGTTCGTGGACTTGGCTGCCGATGAAATCTGAAGGATTGAGTCCGTACTGGCTCGAAGCAGCGTCGCTCACCCATGTGATCTCGCCATCTGTATCGATCACTGCGACCATGTCGCTCGAAGCACGCACCAGTGAATGGAAATACCTCTTGCTTCCAGCGAGTTGTGCGGTGCGGCGAGCTACGACCTCTTCGAGTCCGTTGGTTAGGTGGTGGTTCTCGATCATCACAGCGAAACGTTGAGCGGTTCCCACGAGAACCATTGCGATGATCGCCGCTATTTCCCAGGCTGTCGTGCGCCGACCATTTGGATAGGCGAGGACGACGAATGTAGTTATCAGTCCAACGGCATAAACCAGGCTCGGACTCATGGTCAGCCACCAGTGGCGGTGGACCGAATCATTGCCGGACCCTTGGCGTCTGCGGACCCCGGAACCGAGCGCCAACAGCGCGAAGCCAGCGATCCAGAGAGAATCCGTCGCGTTGGTGTCTTGGAACGAGCCGGTTGTTGTCAGGTACCAGTACATGGCGTCTGCTGCTGACATGACCACGAGTCCGAAACACACCACTCCCAAACGTCCGGTGCTTCGAAGCCTTGGTCGGGTCAACGTGAACAGCGCAGTACCGAGAACCAGCATGTCCATCACCGGGTACAGCAGATTCACAGTGACTACGAAAGTGCTCTCAGTGGACTGATCAGCCACGGGTTGCAGGATGAGTAGCCAAGCCGGAACGAACGCAGCGCCCACGACCATCGTGGCCTCGAGGCCGCCCCGGACGCGTGACCACAATCCAGCGGGAGCGATCACGAAGGTTGCGACAGCTGCGGTCCACAAGACAGGCGCACCGACGAAGAGCACATCGAGGGCACCTGCCATCGGCGGCTCCGAGCGCAGCACGACCTGATACCAAGCCCACCCGATCTGACCCAGGGTCCAAAGCCCCGAACCAGCGGCCATGAGTATCCAAGCGACTTGTTCCCGCCCGCGGCATCTGCGTGCAGCCCCGATGCCTGCGGCTGTGGCCCAAGCAGCAGCAGCGAAACTCGCGAAGTTGTTCAGCGTGATCCAGAGGTACTCGTCGCCGGGATTCGCGACGATTCCGACTGAAACGGCGACGAGTGACGTGAATGCAACCCAGCGGATCCACTTGGGGCTCCTGGCGTCAGCAAGCTCCGCTGTCATCGCACACATCTGATATGGAATCGGCTCAACCTCGGTGGACTTGATGATTCGATTCCCAAGTTTTGATCCCCTGAACAGCGGTGATTCTGAGGTGGACGCCAAGACTATCCGTTGGTTCACTCAGAAAGCGGCAAGAATGGCGTGATGACTGCGCTTGAGCTTCTTACGGTGCTGTTCGCCGTTCTCTCACTCGGGGCCGCGACGTGCCTGTCGATTCTGTGTTATCGAATCCACTCGCTGTCCAAAAAGCTCGCGTTGGCGCTTGACGACTTCTGCAACGAAGCCATTCCCGCTGCTATTCAGATCCGTACCGTCGCCGAAGCAGCCGTCCACGACGTCGCCAAGGTCGAGGCGCTGCTCGACCTATCGGAATCAATAGGCACCCGTGTCGATTCAGCGAGCGAGGCGACATACCGGGCGCTCACCTCGCCGATAATCAAAGGATTCGCGATTGCTTCGGGGACCAAGCGTGCGGCCGAACGACTCCGTGGCTCCTAGACTGTGCCGCTGGAGTTCGCAGTTCAGCAGGAGTGAGCAATGAAGCGACTTTTCTGGTTGGGAGTCGGTGCCGCCGCAGGTGCCGGCGGCAGCCTGTGGGCGGAACGCAAGGTCCGCAATCAACTCGATGCTCTCGCCCCCGACCAACTAGTCGTTCGCGCCAGCAAGAGAGCTGGACAAGCCGGCCGGAACCTCATCGACGCTGTGACGGACGGACGCGAGGCAATGCGATCGAGGGAGGACGAACTCCGGGGCCGATACCAGGTTCGTCATCCGGCTGATCCAATGCGTTCCTCCCAGCAGTACCGTCCGCGTTCCGTGCCGGGCCGCAGCAACTGATCGGAAACGGATCAATCACTTCATGAGTCAAGACAAACCGGTCCAAATGACCGCTGATGAGCTTCGTCACGCTTGGACCAAGTTCTTCACCGAACGGGCCCACACCAAGGTTGCTTCGTCCAGCCTGATCCCAACCCATCCCTCTGCGCCGATGTTCACCAACTCGGGGATGATGCAGTTCGTGCCGTTCTTCTTGGGTGAGGAACCGGTTCCGTTCAACCCGCCGAGGGCCGTTTCGGTACAGAAGTGCGTCAGAGCAGGTGGCAAACACAACGACCTCGACGCGATCGGCCGGTCGCCCCGACATCTCTCGTTTTTCGAGATGCTCGGCAAC
>JAGQSZ010000519.1 GCA_020439285.1 Microthrixaceae bacterium | reverse complement strand
CGCTGTCCTCGACCGGCTCATGCACAACGCCATCGTGTTCAACATCAAAGGCCCCTCGTGGCGTCTACGCGAACACAACGGCCTCGAGATCGCGACCACCAACCCCGGCGACGGAGGCACCAGCTAACCTCACCCACCGCCGACCAGGACACCGACCCCATGTCGGTTTTCGATGATCCCCGATGACGGGTTTCTCTGATCGCTCACAAATGGTTGACCGGTCAACGGCGACTTGAGCTGCACGTTGACCTTGTCGCCCCCTTCGGGAACGCCATCCGCAAGGCCTACCTCTCAAACGCACGTACAAGATCCCTGCAACCCGGCAACATTCTGTACTTCTACCGGTCGCAAGACCTTCGAGCCGTCACGACAGTGGGGGTCGTGGAGAACACCCTCGTGTCGGAGTCCGTAGAGGAAATCGCTGCGTTCGTTGGGAGTCGCACTGTCTACTCGCTGCAGCAGATCCGCGAACTGGCCCAAGGACCCGTGCTATCAATCCTGTTTAGGCAG
>JAGQSZ010000518.1 GCA_020439285.1 Microthrixaceae bacterium | reverse complement strand
TCCGGCAGAACACGACGGTCGGCCCCATGCGGTCCACGACCTGTGCTGCGGTGGCGACCCGCTCGGTGCGGTCGACGGCCCAGAAGTGGTGGGCGATGTCGGGGAGCTCCTCTTCGGGGACCTCGAGCTCGTGCAGGACGGGGTCGTGCTGGTAGTTGCGGACGAGCACGTCGATGTCGCCGTCGAGCGTGGCGGAGAAGAGCACGGTCTGGCGGTCGTCGCGGCACTTGTCGAGCAGCTTGCGGACCTGCGGCAGGAAGCCCATGTCGGCCATGCGGTCGGCCTCGTCGAGCACGACCACGTCGACGTCGTCGAGGCGGACCAGGCGCTGGTCGATCAGGTCGGTCAACCGGCCGGGACACGCGACGGCGATGTCGACGCCCCGCTCGAGCGCCTTGATGTTGCGGGGGATGGGGACGCCACCGAAGAACGCCGCGACCCGCGGGCCCTTCCGTCCGGCGAGCTTGCTGAGCTCGTCGGCCACCTGGGTGGCGAGCTCACGGGTCGGTACGAGG
>JAGQSZ010000517.1 GCA_020439285.1 Microthrixaceae bacterium | reverse complement strand
ATCCTGCGCGAGATCCCCGGCGTCATCGACACCGAGGTCGGCTACACGGGCGGGACGGTCGCGAACGCGACCTACGAGGATGTCCACACCGGACGTTCGGGGCACGCCGAATCGGTCAAGGTGACCTTCGACCCGCAGCGGCTGTCGTACGAGAAGCTGCTCGAGTGGTTCTTCCGGATGCACGACCCGACGACGAAGAACCGTCAGGGCAACGACATCGGGACGCAGTACCGCTCGGCGATCTTCTTCACGTCCGAGGCGCAGCGGGAGACGGCCGAGAAGGTCAAGGCGCGCGTCGAGGCTTCGGGGAAGTGGAAGAAGCCGATCACGACGGAGATCAGCGCGGCTTCGGACTTCTGGTCGGCCGAGGCGTACCACCAGGACTACCTGGAGAAGCACCCCGGCGGCTATAGCTGCCACTACCTGCGCGACTACGACTTCTCGAGCTGAGGGTCGTCCTCGTCTCGAGGGGTCGGTGAAACACCTCTTCGCCCCGCTCGGCGGAAGTTCGTCGGG
>JAGQSZ010000516.1 GCA_020439285.1 Microthrixaceae bacterium | reverse complement strand
GAGCTGCCGTTCAACGCCGGCGGCAAGGTCATGCGCTTCGTGCTCCGCCAACGCCTCGAGGAGGCCGACCAGTGATCCACCTGCTCGCCGAGGCCACGCCCAGCCTCGACTACGGAGACCAGCTCAGCACCGTCACCCTGCTGATCCGGGTGATCGTGGGGGCCACGTTCGCCGCCCACGGCTACAAGCACTTCTTCCTCGGCGGGAAGCTGCAGGGCACCGCCGGCTGGTTCGATTCGCTGGGCATGAAGCCCAACGGGATGATCCACGCCGTGCTGGCATCGGTCACCGAGCTGGCCTGCGGCATCTTGATGATCCTGGGTCTGCTCACCCCCTTCGCGGCCGCGGGCTACGTGGGCGTGCTGTTCGTCGCCGGCTGGACCAACCATCGCCCCAAGGGCTTCTGGAGCGACTCCGGCTGGGAGTACGTGTTCATCCTGGCGACCTTCGCCACGTTCCTCGCCGCCGTCGGCCCCGGCGAGCACTCGCTCGACTGGGCCATCGGCCTCGACCTCGCCTTCGAA
>JAGQSZ010000050.1 GCA_020439285.1 Microthrixaceae bacterium | reverse complement strand
GAGAGGTTCAGTGACCGACATCGACACCGCCGTGTCCAAGCTGTTCGACATCGTTGTCCGTACACGTTCACGGAACCCAGGAACTAGCGACGATCCCTACCTGGGAGCCCTCACGGAATGGGTGTCCGTCATCCCCGAAGTGCGAGAAGTCCTTGCCTCGCTTGGGGATATCGCCGCGTCTGATGTGGAGTTCGTCTACCGCGACACCATCGAGTCCTGGCTGCGCGGCGACCCGCCGAAGTATGACTGGTTGTGCGAGGGAGACGAGAACACCGCCGCCATGTTCGCCGATGAGGAGCTCGAACACCGTCTGCGCGAAGCCATCGACCCACCCGCCGTGTGGATCGCGTGAGGGGGCAACTGATGATCCTGAAACCCTTTGCCGCTGCGGCACTTACCGTTTCCGCGCTGGTGAACGCCGCGTCCGCACATGCCCAAACCGACGATGAACGGTTTTTGACCCTGGTAGCTCAACGCGGGATAACAGCTCCTAATGATGGGGAATGGCAAGTGCGCTTTGCGAAAGCCAATTGTAATGATCTGAACAGAAACACATCGGTACCCGAGCTTGTGGACATCCTGACAAATGACGAGAACGGCGATCCGCTATTTGATCTCGTTAACGCGCGAATGTTCATCAGGACAGCTGTGGAGGTGTTCTGTCCCAAGTTCAGTTCAGCGGTGAGTGATCAGGCTCCAGCACCCGCTACGGCACCCGCGCCGAAGCAACAGGCTCCGAAGTCCAGCTACTACCCGAACTGCGCGGCTGCCCGCGCTGCTGGCGCTGCGCCCCTTCACCGTGGAGATCCTGGCTACAGCTCAAGTCTTGACCGTGACGGTGACGGTATCGCGTGTGAATAGCTAGGAGGGTGTTGCTGAGCCCCGCTGCGGCACACCAGGAGCGAGACCTGGACACCCACTATGGCGGCGAACCCGTCGCCAGAAGAAGCGAGAGCCCCCAGCCGTCCAAGCATCAGGGACTCTCACAACAGAACAGGAAAACCCTACCATGAACGAGCCAAAAAGCTCCTCAACCAGCACAAACAGCGGGGACGTGACGAAGAGGGCGCTGCGGCGTCAGTTGCGTGAGGTATCTCTTCGCTACACCGAAAAGTCGTCAGACATCCCCGCCGAGTTGGACGAGCTGTGGGAGGAAATCGCGGACGAAATCGACCGCCTGGACGACTGGCTCTCCGAGGCCGGGTCGATTGGCGGGATGCACCTGTACCGCGGCGCGGCACCGGCCGCCGATATGTACATGAGGTGTGTCCGGAAGCGCTGGCACGCGGCGGTGGACGCCTACATCGAGAATCTGCCCGCCGACATCTGCCTGAGCTGTTCACGTACCCATGCCGCCTTGAACGCGGCGGGGATCGAGTACGAGGTGATCTCCGCATGACCGCCGCTATCGACACCCCGGTCGTGTCCATCGTCCAGGGGAACAACTCTGACTTGATCGCGGAGGCGGCTCGGCTGTACATCCCGTCAGGCAGCGTGGTTCGGGACGTGACGTGGGGCAAGGGAGCGTTCTGGCGCGGCGTGGACACGTCCTCGATCACGTTGGTGGGCAGTGATATTGCCCCACACATCGCCGTGGACGGGGTTATCCAGGCTGACTTCCGTGACCTCCCTGACGATGACGAAACCGCCGATGTGGTGGTACTGGATCCGCCGTACGTCCACAATCCCGGCAAGCACATGACCGATGCGCGCTACAACAACGCGGCGACCACAACAGGTATGAGCCACAGCGATATTCGCCAGTTGTACCGCTGCGGTATGGCTGAAGCGATGCGGATACTGCGTCCCGGTGGCAGGTTGCTGGTGAAGGGGAAAGACGAGATCGAATCGGGGCGGCAGTGCTGGTCGCAAACCGAGCTGTTGTTGGACGCCGTGAGCTTGGGGCTGTACGGCAAGGACAGCTTCGTCCTCTTCCCCACGAGCCGCACGGCGATGGGCAGATGGGCGAAACAGCTCCATGCGCGGAAGGTGCATAGCTTCCTGTGGGTGTTCGAGAAACCCGTCAAGACTGACCGCCGCGTCCTCCACGTCGTTGACGCGGAGGGTTGGGTTGAACAGTGGGCGGCGCGGCGTCCGAGGGGGAAGGTGTTCGGCGGCTGGGTTTGGGTCTAGCTGAGTAACAGGGAAAGCCCCAGTGCCGGCTGAGCTTGTCCGGCCACTGGGGCATTTCCCTGTTCGGGGTGTTGTGGTGGCGTTAACGCGGTCGCGCGGCGTGTACCGGTAACGTCACCAGGTATGGACGAGGACACCCGCCAGCGCCAGTACGAGCACATCCGCGACAAGATGCTGGAGAACCTCGCCGCGCAGGGGATAGCGCCGCCCGAAGGAACCGACGAGCACTACGACTTGCGGCGGATGGTCAATGAGCGCGCAGATGGTCCAGGGGATGCGAGGGTGTACAGCGCGGCGGAGCTGGACGAGATCGCCGCTGACCAAGAGCGACTTGACATGGTGATCAGGGACTACAGGAAAGCCTGGGGCTGAGCTACCAGATGAGCGACCCCGAGTTCCAACGTAAGCGAGCAGAGATGCACCGAGCCATGATGGGCGCACGAGCGTTCGCTCCATATTCGGCGGTTCGGATAGCTGTGGACATCGCGATAGAGCACGGGGTCTCCCCGGAGAAGTTTCGTGAACATCACGATCACGTGCGCAACGAGTTCCTGTCGGGAGATTTGAAGGACGCTCCCGTGTTGAATCGAATAGTATACGGAGACCCCTGGTTCGCGCCGATGATCGATGCCTACCTTCGGCGGCAATCGAAGGGCAGCTAGACCGTCAGCATTTCGGGGCGGCGGTTCAACTCCAGCCAACTGTCCAATCCCAAGGGACACAGTCGGTTTGACGGGAACTGCGCGGCTCTGTTGTGCTCGGCGCGGGCGATGCGAAGACGTGTCTCAGTGACGGGAACATCGGTCTCGATGCCGACAGACATAGCGCCAACCGCCGCCAAGGCTGCGACACCAGGACGGAAAGTGGAGTCCCGCTCAATCACCTTGCCAGGCTGCTTCTTGCCGTTCACCAGCTCAGTGGTGGGGATTTTCATGGGCGGCGGGACGATGCCCCACCGCGCGGCGACGGCGGCGTCCAGGGCTGCCATCGGGGACACCTTTTCGTCGTCACCCTTCTTCGCCACTTCGCCATCGCGGAGCCAGGAGAGCGCCGTGGGGAACGGGAACTCCGCAACCGGAATGCCAGCACGGTGAAGTCTGTCCTCAATCATGGCGTGGACTTGCAGCCGCCGCTGTGCGGTGGGGTCTGTCTGGACGGAGCTACCCCTGCGCATCCGAACAGCTTTCGCTTCATCGAACTTCCCCTGACGACGTAACTTCGTCTGCTCGGCGGTCTTCTCCGCCATCCGTTCGGCGCGGTCTTTGGCGATGCGCGGCGGTGGGTTCAGCGCTCCCCACACCTGCTTGGACATCACAACCAACGTCGGCTTCACGGTGCCGCCCATCGTCACCATGTCGAACACCTTGTCCGCGACATCGCTGGCGCGCTCCCAGGTGGTGCGGGGGCAATGCTGGACGACGGGAGGAGGAGGCTCCACGGCGCTGATCCTGGGTCGGTCAACGGGTGTGCCATCGGCGTTTTCGATGACACGCGCAACGCTGACGATGCTGGCGAGGACATCCACAGCCCACACAACGCGGGTGGGCGGATCTACGAGAGTCACGATGTTCCTTAGAAGTCGAAGCCAGTTGTCGTCGGCTTGCTCGGCGGTTCGGGGGATGGAGGTTCAGGCGCGGTGTCCTTGGTCTCATCGGAGACAACCTCGTCGGGGTCGGGTTTCAGGTATCCGAGACGGATAGCTTCGGCGCGGACTTCTTCCGGTGTGAGTCGCGGCTTCTCGCTCGCTGCGTCATCCTTGGGCTTGGACTCTGCACGCGGCGGCGGCGGCGGGGTCTGCGCCGAGGTGGGACGTGATGGGCGAGTGCCCGCGAACTGCTCTGCCACTGCCCACTGATCGGGCACAGGCTGAGATCCGACGAGCTGTGCTTCCAGGTCGTCGGCGTCGATGTACCCCGCCTGTCCGAGCACCATGCCGATGCCCTCGGTGTCCATCACGAAACGCCCTTTGGCGCTGCTTGGGATCGCCACGGGATCGAGGTGTCCCTTGGGCGCGGTGCCCAGCACCATCTGAGCCATGATGTCGTTGGTGACGCGGAAGCTCAGCTTGAGCTGCGCGTTGTCTCGGACATCGGTCGGGATCGACTCGGCGCTGGGACGCTGCGTGGTGATGATGACGACGATGCCCGCCGACCTGCCCATGCGAATCAAGTTCTCCACGGCTTCCAGGATCGCCGCCTGGATGCGCGCCTTGTCCTTGTCCTTGCTCAATTTCAGCCAGACTTGGCACTCGTCCAGGATGAGGAAGATCGGCTTCATGTCCATCTTCGCGCGCTGCTCGCTCGACAAGCTCCAGAAGTTCGGAGCGTTCAGCCTTTCGTAGAGCGCGTCGCCTCGGAGAACACGCAACTTCTCCAGCATCTGCACTGTTTCCAGCGGCGCGGCGATTTCGCCCGAGTTGTCGTAGACCTTGGCGATGTGACGGAGTGGATGAAGGTCACGCTGCGCCTTGCCGTCGAACACATACAGTTCGGCGTTGCCCTCCATGCCACGGAACACGGGGAGCATCGAGGCGGTCTTGCCGCTGCCCGCGAGACCGCCGACAACCATGCCCGAAGTGTTCTTCCAGTTGATCCAGACCTCGCGCCCCTTGCTGTCGATGCCCAGCAGTGAGCGCATCTTCTCGTCATCCCACATGCCCGTTTCGATGCTCACGTCCTCCAGCGGGTCGCGGTCACCGAACTGCAAACGAACATCGCCGCTGGATGTCTCATGGACAGTGAGATCGTGCGCGGGAACGCCAGCAGCCTTGAATGCGGATTTGAGTGCGTCCAGTTTCGCGGAGCTGCGCCATGCCGAAGCAGAGTCACCAGGACGATGCTTGTACGTGAGACGGAGCCCGTCAGCGGCAATCTCCACACTCGCCAGCGATGGGACGTGAACGGTGTTGATGGTGCGCGTGACATGTCCGAACGGCGTTTCGACTGTGTCGGTTCTGGAGTCCGGCTTTGTGAGCTGAACCGATGCGAATAGCTGCGCCATCGCATCGTCATCACGGAGCTTGGCGATGATGGGGTACCTGTCGAGCGCATCACCGATGGCGTCCCGCGCTGCCCTCGCCCAGGTCTTGTAGTCCTGCCGTTCTTTGAATCCAGGGTTCTTCCGCGCGGTCGCTCGCCACACCGAATCGCGCTGCAGGTCAACGCCGCCGCCCTCACGAAGGACAAGAAGCGGGGATGCGTCCGTGCGGTTGATCCCGTTGACGCGGAGCTTGACCGCGCTCGGTGGAGTCAGCCGCGATGACCACACGGGGATAGCGCGGACGCCTTGTGTGCCGCCCGTGAACTGCGTGATGGTCTGGGACAGGACACGTTTCACTTCCGCTTCGGCGGGAGCGGTGATCGCCTTCGCAGCTCGGTCGGCTTCGACACGTCCCTTGTCCAAGACCTGCTGCACGCGCGCGTCGAGACCGAGCAGAATGTCATCTGCCTTGTCCTGGTCTGCGAGCTGCTTCTTCCACAAGTGGTCTTCGCGGCTGTGCTGACGACGGATGTCGTAGTGGGACGGAGCGCGCCCCTTGATGAAAGTCCCCACGCGGGTTACACCCACTTTCCTTGTTCTGATGCGACACGCTGATGCGCTTCGGCAACTGCGCGCTGCGCGGTCACCTGCGCCTGTGCGACGGCATCGTTGACCATCTGCTGTGCGTCCTGTTCGGCTGCGTGCAATGCTCGGCGTTCCCGGATCTTGGCGTCGCGGAGGTCGTTGCTCCTGCCGTAGCCGCCGCCCCCGAAGCGGGACTTGACCCACAGTGCGATGCCCAGCGGGATACCCAGGAGGAAAATTCCGGTGATGCCAAACCCTGCCGCCTCGGTAGATCCGCTGCTCGCCCCAACGACGGCAATGCCGACGCATCCGAGGGTCATCAGCGCCAGGATCCCGGTGAAGGTCAATGTGCCGAATGGAGTTTTCATCATCAGTCCACGTCCAGCCATGAGTCGTCATCCACTGGCGGCGGCGGCGGCGTAGACGGGGACGGGTTCAGGCTGTGGCGGGTTCGCTGCTTCCCACTCCCTCTGCCGAGCTGCTTCAGCTTCGGCTTCCTGTTCGCGGGCGCGAGTCCGCTCGTTGTCCTTCTCCATCGCATTCAGGGCGGACGGTGCCGCCGCCATCACGGCGGCGACGATGGCGAGGAACCCCGCGACGATCCTGAGTTTCTTCGCCAGTGTCCTGGCGTCCTGCCGTGCGTAGTGACCCGACATGTCAGGTGCTGGCGCTGCGGTGACGGTGCTGAATGAGGTGCTCGGTGGCGGGAAGCTGATGCTCGGCTTGCCGTTCTTCACGATCACGGTTGGCGCGGGAGTCCTGACCACCGTCGAGACCGATGTCGTCGGGCTCGACATGGGCGCGCTGCTCGGTGCGGGGTGCACCATGCCTGGGACGATGAACGAGCCCACGAAGCACAGCGCGGCGAGTCCCGCGACAACCACCCATGCGCGGGTTTTTGTCTGCGGTTTCGCTGAGTGCGTTGGCGTTGTCATCAGTCCACGTCCAACCAGTCGTCTTCAGCCGATGCTGAGGTCTGCTGTGGAGCAGGGGACGAGAACGCCTGCACAGGTTCCTGCTGTGCGTACGCGGGATTAGCTGCAGGAGCGTTCTCCGGGTACTCGTACACAGGAGTTGTCGGAGGTGCCTGGTATGTCGGCGCGGCGGGGTAACCCTGTCCAGCAAATACTGGTGCGGGCTGCGCGGCGGCTCGGGCTTGTGCATCAGCCAGACGTTGTGCGGCTTCGGCGCGGCGCTGTTCAGCGGCGGCTTCACGCTCCACACGTCGAACTTCAGCTTCGGCTTTACGCTCGGCTTTCTTCACTTCGGCGGCTGCCTTCAGTTCCGCTCCACGAACCTCGGCGGTTGCTCGTGCACGGGACGCTGCGCCACTGATCTGATGCCAAAACGCGAACACGAGCAATGGGACGGCGAGGAAAGCCAGTGACCCTGCGAGCCCACCGCGCGCCGCGCTCTCGCCCTTGACCGAGTTCCATCGGTTCCAGCACTCGCCAGACTTTTCTGCTGCGTCCTTGAACTTCTCTTTCGCGGCGTTGTACTCAGCGTGCAGCTCGTCGTATCTGGGGTTTCTGCCGTCGATCACACGGTCTTTCCAGATGGACGTGGAATTCCACTCCTCGTACAGCCGATCCTGGGTTGCGCGGGCTGTGTCGGCGGCTGACTTCTCCGCCGCGCAGTAGGAGTCGAAGGTGGGTGTCCCAGCGGCGAGGCTGACCGCCCATCCGCCTCCGCTGATGAGGAACAGCAGCGCCAGAACTGCGGCGAGTTTCCGTGTGCTTGTCATGGTCAGACCTCCGTCTCGGCGGTGACGGTGGGGGACGTGCCACGGTGCCGCACAAGCGCCGCGATGGCGGCTGCGATGACCACCAGACCCACGATGACACTCGGGGTCGCGGCGTTCGAGGTGCCCAAGATGTCGTCCAGGGTTGCGCCGCTGAAAGGTTGCCCCTTCGCGGCGTTCATCTCAGCGATGACCTTCGTGTACTCCCAACCCGATCCCGGTGGGTTGGCGAGACTGCTCGCCGTCGCCCCGTCCCATGTGTCGCACAGCTCGGGGCAGCCGCCGCTGTCGCCAGGGGCAGTCGGGATCAGGTCAGGGTCGATGAGACCGACGATGACGGCGGTGTTGTCGCCAGGTACTGGTGGAGTTGGGGTTGGCGTTGGAGCCAAGGGTGGCGTGTTCAGAATTGTCATTGGGTTCCTTCGCGCTATTGGCGGAAAGGTTTTCGGGCGTCCCGCCATTTATAGGGTAAGCGCCCGTAAGGGCGGCTATAACAATAGAGGGTAGCATGATTATCCAAACTCTGCAAAGAATGAAACCATGCTAGATCAGCAGTTATAGCTTGTTCAGCAAACAATACAACATCAATCCAGACGCCATTTATGGCGGTGACCTGCATAAATGCAAAGAATGGTGTTAGTCCCGTGTTAACACCATTAGTTTTGCGACACGATGTAAAAACGTGACTTTTGCATCGTGTCGCGTCCGGAGACATGGGAAAGGACTCACCGTGGACATAGGGAAACCCCGCCGAGGTCGGCTGAGACTTGGGGGTGACAGCGTGACGCGGCGGGGCTTCGTAGGGATCAGGCTACGCCTGGGCTCGGCTGTTGAACATGGGTTCTACCAACCCAATGTGCCAACCCACGTAACGCAACCCGTAACGCTGGGGAGGCTTCCGAATTCGTCTCGCGTGACGTTGTATTTCGCCTGATAGAAGCTAGTTTCTGAGACAAAACTCGCTCAGTTTCAGGCTCAGGTAGAGATAGAGGGTCTTCCTTGGGTTCTGCGCCCATGTACGTCACGCCTTGGGCAAAGGAAAACCCCGCTCACGGGAGAGGGTGAACGGGGCTTCCTGGTTGAGGGGATGCGCGGCGGGACTACACCGCTACCAGCTCATGGTTGTTGTGCTCCTGGTCGTCGGCGGCGTCGAGCTGGGCGTCCAACTCCCGCGCGGCGGTCAAGATGCGGTGAACCGTGCTCTTGCTGACGGATTCGTTCTTCGGCAGCTCAGCGGTGATCTGTTCGGCGATCTTGGCTGAACTCAGCTTGGTGTTCTCCGCTGCGGTGAGCACCCGCTGGATCATCTCGGCGGTTTGAGTGCCGAGACCGCCGCTTGCCACGAGCGCAGCGGCAAGCGCATCGGGGGTGTTGGTCAACGGTTCACGGACGGAAACTGGACCCGGGTTCGGACGCGCTGCCTCACGGGTGACGCCGCTGTGGGTGACAGCGGGGCGGCTTTCCAGGCGTTCCTGAACCGCTCCAAGCTCGGCGCTGAGCCGTTCCTGCAGATGTTCCTGAACCGTGTCAACGGACGCCTGGAACTGTCCCTGCAACTGTTCCTGAACCATCCCCAGATTCGTGTCGAACCGCTCCTGCAGGTGGTTCTGAAGCGTCCCAAGTTCGGCGCTGAGCCGTCCCTCGATACGTTCCTGAACCGCGTCCAGAGACGCCTCAAAGCGCTCTACCTGCTCAGACACGCGATTCCGAACAGCGGTCTCGGTGAGAGCGGGAGAACGGGCAACCAGCTCAGCGAGCGCAGACACGATGGCGATGTCAACGGCGATGGGGACGATTGCCGCCGCCCACGGATTCAGACCCAAGAGCATCATGCCCATGTCCTGCATCGCCAGGAACGACAGGATGAACGCGCCCAGAACCGTCAACCCGGTGAGGATCCCGTTCGCCCACATCCGTGTCTTGCTGATGTCGGGACGCGGGTTGGCGAGGGCGTGAGAGCCGAACGCCAGGGCAATCGGCATGAGTGCTCCGAGCGCCACAGCTCCTAGGGTGAACCATGTCGGTGGCTGGTCGGTTCCAACCTTCCACGCCTCCCACAGCGTCGGCACACGGTCATGTAATGCGGTGAAATGCAGCGGTGCCTTCACACCCGCGTGCCATGCGTTCACGATGACGGACACGGCGGTGAACACGCCGAACCAAACCCAGTAGAACGTCCTTCGATCCATCTTCGCCTCGGTCACGATCTCTCCCTTCGTGTTGCCAGCAAACTCATCGGCAAGTGGTTGGTTATGCACTGCACAGCTCCAATTCCTTCGGCGCGGGCAGTTCAGGCGCGGACGGCTCCCATTGCTGCCAAGCGGTGTGCAAGTCGGGGAACTTCGTCTGAGAGGTGTTTCCGTTCGCCTTGCGTCGTCCGATAGCTGCCCACTGACGCGGCTCTGGGGCGTCCACCTCGGGATGGGTGTTCGCGCTGTCGATGGGCGGCAGTGGGATGCCAGATGGCTTGTGCGGCTCGCGGTCGATAGCCACTTCCGAGATACGAGCCGACATGATGCGGTCGGTGTGTCCGTACTTCTCGCACATTGCGCGAACAAAGTCGGTGGAGCCTGGATAGCGGAAGTGCAGCGAGGTCAGGGAGTGTGTCTCGGCGGCGAACGCGGCGTGCACCAGCGGGCTTGTCAGCATCCCATGCAACACCAATTCGGGGTTGGTCTGCGCCCACTCCACGAGGAGTTTCGAGTTCTTCGAGTTCGTGTTGCACACGTCGCAAGCCGAGACCAAGTTCAGTTCGTGATGCCAACCACCACGGGACAACGGACGGATGTGATCGGCGTGCGAAGCAGCATCGCCGCAATAGACGCACACACCGCTGCGGAGGTCAGCAAGCAACTTGCCCGAGGGTGCCTGTCCAAAGATGGTCGCCGCGCGCTGACGATCACGACGGCGGCGGTCTGCGAGCGCGCTTCGAGAAGGGATAGGCAATGGAACAGAGACAGGGGGCGGCGCGGTGACAACAGCAACGGCAGTCTCGGGCGCGGCGTGGATGACCACGTCCAGGTCTTCGGTCTGATCCGTCTCGTCATGCTCGACAACGGCGAAGCGGCGAAGGAGCGTGACTGAGAACGACACCTGTGTCAGGAACACGGTCGCGCACACGAACGAGGTCATCGCGGTCGCCATCCAAGGAACCGGAACCGCCATCGCAATAAGTGGGTGCAGCGTCAACCAACCTGTGCCGCCGATGCAGAGGGAGATATACACGGTCACAAGGAACACGGGAATGTACATCCACCACCGCGTGCGGGCTCCACGGTTCGTCGTGAAAGCTGCAACCAGCGTCGGCGGGACGGTGACGGCGACAAGGAGCATCACCCATAGACCCCACACATACTGCGTCGGCGCTGCTGCGTACACACCGCTCGGGTCAATCACCACCGAGAAGACGATCAGCGCAAAGGCGGTGATGAACAACGCGACTGACGTGGACATCTGCCTACGGACTTCCGCTTCACGGTCGGCAGCCTCAAAGGCGAATCTGAGCGTGCCGACGAACACCCATACAGACATGGCAGCGGCAACCATCTTCGCTTCTAGTGGAGCGCCCTGATATACGACGCCGTACGAAAACACCGACGCGGCTGCGGCGCAGAACACGGTGAGGACGTACATCACGCGGACACTCCCAACGGGGGAGGGCATGGTTGATGTGACAGCCCATGCGCGGGCGCTCATCGGTGCGATGAACAGAAGGAGGACGGTCGCCACCGCCCGTACCGGAAACGGAATCTCAGGAGCGGCATCGGTACGGCTGAGCGCTATCGCGGCGGCAGGAGCCATCCCTGCTGCCATCAGCACCAGTCCTACGACCCGCTGTGCTCTCACCGTTTCGCTCCCTTGTGTCCTTCGGTGTTAATCGTTGATCGGTGTTGTGGCTGAAGCCAATTGGAATAGGGGACGTGACATTGCGCTCTCGTCTTTCATCGCGCCAACACTCGATCCCTGTACTTGGCGATGCCCTCGTTCGCGCGCTTCGCCTGGCGGTCGGAGTCCTTCGTGCGCTGGATCTCGACAAGCTCTTGCAGTGCCTCGGCGGTCAATCCAAGAAGGGACGCATCGGCAAGTGAGTACCGTCCGCGTGTTGGGCGCGTGACGTTGAAAGCTCCGATGACCACTGCCCAGTCCAAGGCGTCCTTCAGCACTCCGCGCTGCCCATGTGACACGCAATCGGCGGCGAGTTCGGCGCGGGTGATGCTCCCTCGGATTGCCAGCAGAACAGCAATGCGCTGTGCCAGGGCTCGGCGGCTGATCTCGTAAGTCGCGGCGTCGGCGGTGTCTGCGACACCTCCGAGCAGTCCACGTCCAACGCCAACGCTGAGGACTTGCACAAGCTGATGCAGCGTCGTGTTCGTCGTCGCCAGCATTGCCTGGACGCTGGGCAGTGTGGGTGCGGGAGTTGGCGCTGCGAGGGGCTTGGCGACTGCGCGCTTCGCTGGTGCGCGCGGCGGGGTTGATTTCGAGTTCGCCGACTCTGGCTTCAGTTCCGGTGTGGTGGCGACGTTTTCGTTCGTTGGTTCCGGTTCGGACGGAACAGGCTCGACAACCTCGGGAGCGGGCGTGGGCTGCCACTCAGGCGTGAGACGCGCAACCCAGAAGTCCGCGTCAATGACGTTCTTCTTGACGAGGTGTTCCATCGTCACGGCAAAGTCGGCGGCGCTTACCTTCTTCTCCAGCTTGTCCATCGTCATGTCCTCGACACCCACCAGCGCGTCGCGGATGAGCTTCGCGGTCTCTGGTGTCGGGGTCGGGCGCGCGCCCAGACGGACACGTCCGTCGAACTCGGTGACGTAGATTTCGCCGCCGCTCACCAGTTCGTCCCAGACCTCAGGGAATTCTTTGCGGTAGGTGACCTTCAGGTCTCCCCATTTCCTGGCGGTCTGCGCGCCTTCTGCGAGGTCACTCAGGATGGTGTCGCGGATGTGGGTGCGAGGATCGGTGGTCATTTCGATGTCCTTAGTCCCGCACGTTGCGATACAACTCATCGCGCAACGCCACGGATGCGTCGATGATTGGCTGGATGCTCTGGAAGTCGGCGGCGGTCACCGTGAAGCGCCCCTCGGTCAGCGCGTGCAGCGCCGCGAGCTTGAGGTGGTGATAGCTGCGATGTGCCAGTGATGGTGTCTCGTCAGTGTCAATAGCCAGAGACACATCCTCGGCGTGCAGGAGTTCGCGGTAGACCGCCATCGCGGCGTCGTCCAGGGTCACGGCATCCTGGGGGTGGCTGAATGACCGTGTGTATTCGGTCTCGGTCTGAACGCCGTCGCGGCGGTCAGACCAGAGCAGGCGATAGGTGAACGCCTCCCATGACAGTGGGAGCTTGCGCCCCTCCTGATGGTGGAAACGGGCAATCAGACGGGTGGTGTTCGGAGCTACACGAACCTCTGAGTCGTCAATCCATCCGATGCCAGGCTCGCCCGTCCACAGGCGCTGAAGATTCGTGCGGAGGTCGCCGCCGATGCCGAAAGCGATGGGACGGAAACTGTCGAAGTCGGCAAGGATGCGCGCGTAACTCGTTGTGCGCTGGGCGCGTGCCCCGACGAAGCGATTGTTCCACGGGTTAGACCTACTGATGGCGCGCTGGAACTCCTGTCCGCTCGGCTTCAGCATGTGCCGCAGCGGGTCGGTTTCGTACCCGTCCCACCGTGTGGTGGTTGACGACATCGCGGGGAGCTGATCGCCGCCCACATAGACCAGAGCCAGGTTCAGGCTGGACGCCATATCGCGGTGCGCGCGAACGACCAGAGTCGGCGGCAGGCAGGCAGCGGTCTGCACAAGCTGATCCAGGAGCTGGCGTGTGTCAGTGGTTGTTGTCGTTGTCATTTCGATTGTCCTCCTTCAGGACTCGTCGGTTAGTTGATTCGTCCGGCTTCGGTGACAGCCCAGCGACGGGCGTCGGGGTCGAAGACCACAAGGTTGGCTACCTCACCGATGACCAGCGCGTCATCCAGTGCCTTCCGCTGCTTCTGGGTGAGGTAGCCGTTCTTGAGTCCGCTTGTGGACAGTGGACCTGTTTTGGTCAGCACCTGACGCACACGCTCCAGGGTCGAATGCGCCATTGCCTCGTTGGCGGACTCCACACGCATCTCGGCGGCGAGGCGACGCACACCGTCCATGTCGCCCCTGTTCGTCGCCTCTTGGATGTCCGCCATCGTCGCGACCTTGGTGATGCTCTCGCGTGTGCGTGAGCTGGACTCCATGACGGCATCTGCCCAGCGCCAAGCTGCGGCATCGACAACGGCGGTGTTGCCTGCTCCCGCAACCCATCCCGCATAGATCGCCGCGATACGGATACGGTTGTTGTCGCGGTGGGTCTCGTCCTCGTGGATGCTCGCGTCCTCGCTCAAGACCAAGGCGCGGCGTTCAAGAACCTCGTCCTGAATCTCAGGCTCCACAACGATGGAACCGGGTCCGTGGACGGACAGCGTCGGAGGGTCAAGCGGGGTTACGTGAAGCCCGAGTTGCGCTGCCAGCTCATCGCGAACCTCGCGGATTGCCGCTGCCTTCCGAGGGGGTTCATGGTCAGGCACCATGAACCAGATCGTGCGCTGCTTGCTGCCGCCGCCGCCGTCACGAAGAAGCGGAGCCGACTTCTTCGGCTGCACACCCATCGTCACGATGGATCGGTAGGTGCCAGCGGTGAGGATCATCCCCGCCTTGTCCTTCTGACGGCTGATAGATACATCACCAACGTCTTCACCCGACCACGCTGAGCGGAGGTACGGATCGAGGGTGTTGCCCTTGTTCGAGGTCTTCGCCGCGAAGGAGTCCACCTCTGTCCACTCACAGATCACGGGGAGGTCGTGCCGAACAGTTTTCGGCTTGCCAGTGGTCTCGTCCTCAACGGCGGTGTAGAACAGCTCCACGAACATCTCGCCCGACGCGGCGGGGCGCTTGACGTAATCCACAGGTTTTCCATCGCGCCCAACGGCGATCAGCGGCGCTGCCATGCAGAGTCCCTTGCCGATGCCCGAGGGCGCGGCGAACCCGAACTGGAAGTTCAGCGGAACCGTGCCCATGCCCGTGTAGACGGTTGCGTCAGGCGCTGCGACGGCTGCGATCGCCGATGCCTTGGCGACCACAGCGAGGGTGTTTAGGCGCTGCCATCC
>JAGQSZ010000515.1 GCA_020439285.1 Microthrixaceae bacterium | reverse complement strand
CTTGGCCCCCGCCTCGCGCGCGCGCTCCGCGATTTCCGCGAGATCGAGGTTATAGGGCTTGTCGCGAAAGCCCGCCTTGATCGACGTCTTGGAAAAGGCGCAAAACGAGCAGGCGTGGGTGCAGATGTTGGTGTAATTGATGTTGCGGTTGATGACGTAAGTTACGTCACCGCCCGAAACCTCCCGGCGCAGCGCGTCGGCGGCTTCGACCACCGTCCGCGCCGCCTGCCCGCGCGTGGCGAACAGCGCGACGATTTCCGCTTCGGACAGGTCCCGGCCGCCGGCGGCGCGTTCGAGAATGCGGTGCACCCGCGCCGCGACGGGGCCGGAATGGCATGGCCCCAGCGGCGCGCGCGGCGTGCCCGGCGCGGCCTCGGCAACGCCGGGGCTCCACCGGCTGTCACGCGCCAGCCCTTCGGAATCGGATAGCTTGAGCACCCGGGGGCGCAGCGTGGCGTCCAGCCAGCCATAGTCGTCGGTGGCGAGATAGCGCGGGTAGATCGTCAGCCGCTCGACCAGCGGGCGGCC
>JAGQSZ010000514.1 GCA_020439285.1 Microthrixaceae bacterium | reverse complement strand
TCAACCGGTGGGTTTCCCGAAGTGTGAGGATGCGTCGAGCCGTTTCTGTCGCCTGTTTGCTGACTTCGACGACACCTGCCAGGAAGAACGTCAGCCATTCTTCCCATGTTCCTTTGTCGCGAACCGATTGCAGTTGCTCGTAGTATTCCTGGCAATGCTGCTTGAAGTAATGCGATAGGTACAACACGGGTTTGAGCAGGATTTGCTGTTCGCAAAGCAGAAACGCGATGAGCAAACGGCCGACACGGCCGTTGCCATCCAGGAACGGGTGAATCGTCTCGAACTGCACATGAGCCAGTCCGATGCGAATGAGCATGGGAAGCGGAGTGTCCGAATGCAGAAACTTCTCAAGTTCCCCAAGGTGGTGAGCGACTTCGTGGGGCGGTGGCGGGACAAACGTCGCTTCGTTGAGAGAACATCCGCCGGGGCCGATCCAGTTCTGGCTGGTACGGACCTCGCCTGGCGTCAAATGCTGACCACGCACACCTTTAAGCAACTCCGCATGAATCTCACGGATGAGTCGCACGGA
>JAGQSZ010000513.1 GCA_020439285.1 Microthrixaceae bacterium | reverse complement strand
CGCTTGGCCAGCAGGATGTACCCGGCCCGGAAGGCCAGGCCCAGGCCGGCGATGGCGATGATGCGGCGCTGGACGGCGTCGAACCGACCGATCAGGTGGGTGGTCCGGGCGCGGACGCCACCCGCCACGGGCGTTCAGGCCTCGCGGTCGGCAGGCGCGGGGGCGCGGTTGATCGGATGGTCCGGACCGAGCGCCTCGCGACGGATGACCGGCGCGTCGCGCCCGGTGCCGGTGGTGCGCAGGGTCGGCCCGACCGTGCGGGAGGCGCCGCCTTCCTCGTGGTACTCCTCCTCGACGTTGACCTCCCACACGTCGTGGTCGGTGCCGTCGAGGATGTTCTCCACCGTGAGCATGGCGGTGAACATCGAGTGGTCCTGGTTGTTGTACCGGTGCATGCCGTTGCGCCCGACCGGGTGGACGTTGGCGGCGTCGTGCGTGAGCCAGTCGACCAGCACGGCGACGTTGTCCTTGTAGCGCTGGTCGTAGAAGGGATACGCCTTGGGCATCCGCACCACGTAGCCGGCCTCCA
>JAGQSZ010000512.1 GCA_020439285.1 Microthrixaceae bacterium | reverse complement strand
CGCCAAGCAGAGTGGTGGTCGTGGTCAGTACGGTCACGTCGTCATCTCGATGGAGCCCAACGAGGTGGGTGAGGGTTACGCGTTCGAGAGCCAGATCGTTGGTGGTGTCATTCCTCGCGAATACATCCCGTCGGTCGAAAAGGGCATTGGCGAGGCGCTCGAATCTGGGGTCATCGCCGGCTATCCAATGGTCGACATCAAGGCCACGTTGACCTACGGCTCGTATCACGACGTCGACTCGTCCGAAATGGCGTTCAAGATTGCTGGATCGATGGCCGCGAAGGAAGCAGCGCGCAAGGCCTCGCCGGTGATTCTCGAACCGATCATGCAGGTTGAGGTGGTGACGCCCGAGTCGTATTTGGGCGACGTTATCGGTGACCTCAACTCCCGTCGTGGGCGAGTCCAAGGGACCGAGCAGCGCTCAAGCGGCCAAACGATCACCGCACAAGTTCCCTTGGCGGAAATGTTCGGATACGCTACCGATCTTCGTTCGCGGACCCAGGGTCGCGCGACGTACAGCATGGAGTTCAAC
>JAGQSZ010000511.1 GCA_020439285.1 Microthrixaceae bacterium | reverse complement strand
CTCGAGAATCCACACAGCCGAGAATCGTTGCGATTGGTTCTTGACTCTCGAGCATTGCCTCACGATCTTGTGGGCTAACGATGTGGGGCCGAGGTTCGCCATTGGCGAAGCGACGATTTCCTTCGATGAGTGTCTGTAGCGCATGTTGAGCCTGGGCCCGATAATCGGCTGCAGTTCTGGCTTCGCTCACTGACAATCTCGCTTCTCTAGTTTGTTGAACGGTCGCACTCAAGGGTGCGTTATACGCAGATCTAGCTGCGCCATGTGGCGCCCTCGGCAGGATTCGAACCTGCGACCATCGGATTAGAAGTCCGGTGCTCTATCCAACTGAGCTACGAGGGCGGGGGCGAGTCGAGTCGCTGTGACGGCAAAGCGCCGCTGAGCATCGTAAATGACGGCGAGGGCCATATCCCACGTCGGGGCCAAATCCGTTCAGAGCCACACGCGACAATGGGCGCTATGACATCGACTCTTCACCCCGACATGACACCCCTAGCTGATCTAGTCGGCACGTGGAAAGGAACAGGGTCAG
>JAGQSZ010000510.1 GCA_020439285.1 Microthrixaceae bacterium | reverse complement strand
AAGTTCGCCGCGATGTAGTCCCGGGGGGACTGGTAGCGGATCGGGCGGGCCCGGCGGTTCATGGCGGTGAGCTGCGCGGCCGAGACGATGTGCGCCGCGAACATGGCGATCAGGCCGATGCGCATGGCCCACAGCACCCAGCCGTGCGGCATGATCGGATAGAGCAGCGATCGCAGGCCCTCGGCGTAGGCGTCGAAGGCGGTTCGGCCCATGAACATCTTGAGGTTGCCGAACATGTGGGCGAACACGAAGCCCATCAGTCCGACACCGCTGAGGGCCATCACCCACTTCTTGCCGACGGCGGAGCGCCAGAAGTCGATGAGGAGGTTGCTGCTGGACCGGTGGGGCCCGTTCACGTCGGGCGCGTCCGCACCCTCGCGGCGTTCCATGGCCTGGGTCATGGCCGTGCTCTCCTGGACGGCGGGTCACCGACCGTCAGGTCGGTTCGCTCTGAACCTACCCGTCCCTGAGGAGTCACTCACAAACCGCACCGTCGCGCTGTCCCACTCCCGCTTTGTCCCGCACAGGCGCGGTG
>JAGQSZ010000509.1 GCA_020439285.1 Microthrixaceae bacterium | reverse complement strand
GACCGACTACCCGCACTCGGACTCGACCTGGCCGCACACCAAGGAGGTCGCCCTCAAGCAGATGGGCCACCTCCCGCTGGAGCTCACCCGCAAGCTGGTGCGCGGCAACGCCATCGCGCTGCTCAACCTCGACCTGGAGCCCTGAGTTGTCCGATTCCACCTACCGCCTGACCATCGGCGGTGAGTCGGTCGAAGGGGCCGCCGGCACCTACGACATCGTCAACCCGGCCACCGAGGAGCTCGCCGGTCGGGCTCCCGAGGCCTCCGTCGAGCAGGCGAACGCGGCGGTCGAGGCCGCGGCGGCCGCCTTCCCGGCGTGGTCGCGGACCGCGCCGGCAGAGCGTGCCGCGCTGCTCAACCGGGCCGCGGACCTGATCGAGGAGCACCGCAAGGAGATCGTCCCGGTCCTGCAGGCCGAGACCGGGGCCACGGCCCGGACGGTCAAGTCCATGCAGTTCTTCCCGGCCACGGCCCGGTTGCGCCGCTACGCGACCGGCGCGATGCAGTCCAACATCGTGCCGCTGCCGCCGGCGGTCATGCCCACCACACC
>JAGQSZ010000508.1 GCA_020439285.1 Microthrixaceae bacterium | reverse complement strand
ACCTGACGCTCCAAGGTGTCGATAGCTGAGGCGAGATGTCGAACAGCACGGACGCGTGTCTTTGGATCTGACGACTCGAGTAGGTCATGGAACTTGGTCATCAGTATGTCGGCGACATCAGCAAATTCTCGATGCTCAATCTGCATGAACGTCAACACAATGATGACACTACTTTTTGTCAACGTAATGCTGACACTCCGGATCCATGAGTGGCTCATCGAGGGAGGTGTCGCTTGTCATCAATTTGTCATCAGTTCTGGGAAAAACACCCCAATAACGGCCGACACAAGACAACACGCGACGGCACGCAGAATCGCCGAAACCCTTGATATACCGGGCCAGAACGGCATTCCGCGACACTGGCCGTCACGGCCAGACTCGGAGTTCAAGTCCCCCTCCGACATGAGAACGGAGCGCGCGAGTCTGCCGAAGGTCCGTGATCCTCGGACGATCGCTTGGTTTAACTACTGTGGACGATTGATGGCTACCAATGACCTTCCGTTGCTGACCGACAAGGCTTACGAGGACGAGTCGATTTTCACTGCCGAGAGTCTTC
>JAGQSZ010000507.1 GCA_020439285.1 Microthrixaceae bacterium | reverse complement strand
TCGGCTGAGGGGCCCGTCACTCCCATCGCTCGTAGCGATGGGACCCATGCGCGCAACATCGTGCACGAGTTCGCACCTGACGACCCGTCACCAGTAGCGTGCGCAGCGGCCTTTCGCCCGCTGCGGCGACCTCCTGAGCGTCGCTGCCGCGTTCGCAGCACGCCAACGGAGGAGTGCCCGTGACGGCAACGCAGGAGTCCCCTGGGCTGACACCGAACATCGAGGTTCGGCCGGTCCACAAGCGCCCGGGCGGGGCCCCGTGGCCGCTCAGCCTCTACTCGACGGCGGTCGGCAAGAAGTGGGTCATGGCCCTGACCGGCATCGGGCTGATGGGCTTCGTGTTCGCCCACATGATCGGCAACCTCAAGATGTACCTGGGGCCCGAGGAGTACAACGCCTACTCCGAGAGCCTCCGCACGCTCCTGCATCCGATCCTGCCCGACCACTCGGTGCTGTGGCTGATGCGCATCGGGCTGATCGCCATGTTCGTCATCCACCTCCACGCTGCGTACTCGCTCACGATGATGAACCGGCGGTCCCGCCCGGTCGGCTACCAG
>JAGQSZ010000506.1 GCA_020439285.1 Microthrixaceae bacterium | reverse complement strand
CGTTCCTGTGCTACTTCGCGCACATCGCGATCCACGCGCCGCTCCAGTGCAAGGAGTCGGATCGCCAGAAGTACGCGGGTCGCTACGACGCGGGCTGGGACGCGCTGCGGGCCGAGCGCCACGCCCGCCAGATCGAGCTCGGCGTGCTCCCCGAGGGCACGCCCCTGCCGCCCCGCAACGCGGAGGAGGGCGACGACGTGCGCCCGTGGGACGACCTCGACCCTCGCGACCAGGCCCTGTTCGCCCGGTACATGGAGGTGTACGCGGCGATGGTCGACAGCGTCGACCAATCCGTCGGACGCCTGATGGCCGCGCTCGAGGAGCTCGGCGAGGCCGACAACACGATCTTCCTGTTCCTCTCCGACAACGGCGCCTCGCGCGAGGGTGAGGCCGACGGGACCACGTCCTACTTCCGGTCGCTGGTGTCGAAGAACGTCACCGACCTGGAAGACCTCGACTGGGACCGCGACCACCTCGACCTCGCTGGCGGCCCCCGCACCCTCGTGCACTACCCGCGCGGCTGGGCGATGGCATCGAATACGCCGTTCCGCCTCTACAAGATC
>JAGQSZ010000049.1 GCA_020439285.1 Microthrixaceae bacterium | reverse complement strand
GGTGTTGGGCATCAGTGAGAGGGTACTCGGTGGAGGTGACGACGTTCCGTCACTCTGGTTCGCAGTGGTGACGGAACGTCGTGTGCAGCCACTGGGCGGGCAACGTGGGCAGAAGCGTGCCCGCGAGTCGGGCTGAAGCGGGCAAATCAGCGCCCGCCCATTGCCCGCAGGGGTTTCAGTTGCCCGCCAGAGCCCTGACCTGCATAAACAACTCCTTCTTCTTCTCTTATTTCTCCTCCGGAAGAAGTAGATATAAGAGAAAAAGGGATAATTCCGATGGCAATGCGGGCAATGCGGGCAGATGGCGGGCAACCACTTGCCCGCCTATTTATGCAGGTCATAGTAGGTGACTACCCCGAAGCGGGCAGATAGGGCAGTTTTTCGGGAGATGTCTCGCATCTGGGGATGTAATTTTTGAGTTATACAAGAAAAAAACACTATAAGTCTGCGTTTACCCCCGAAAAACTGCCCGCATTGCCCGCATTGCCCGCTTTGCGCCGAAACCACGTTTTCGGCTCGACGGAAATGTGCCCCTTCGGTGCGCTCTAGCATCCGTAGAAGTGTTAGCCTCGTCACTATTTTTCGCTAACAGTACGCTTGTCCTGGTTACAGACCTCGCGTGCCATTGACTGATTAACCGTCGCAATCTGCACGTTTATCTGCGCATTTCCTGTCCCCTCCGCGTTACAGACGAAAACCTATTCTGACCACTGTTGATACAGCCTTAACACCATTCTTTGAAGTGTCGAAAATTCGTGATGCGAGCTAGGCGCATAAATACAAAAAAACGAGTTATCGTAGTTTTTATGAATAACGCAGCTCGGCTTCAAGAACTGGATATGGAGACCGCCCCGCACGCCGGAAAGCGTCATGGTCGCGCGCATACGACAGTGCTGCGCGCAATCGAACTCGGTCGTCTCCCCGCATATGTGGTGCGCGGACGGGGTGAAGGGGCGCGCCCTCTTTACCTGGTGCGCCCAGGCGACGTGGATCGGCTTTTCGCCAGCCACATCGAAGATTTGCCCGTCACGCCACGCGAACTGTCGCTGGTCTAACCCAAGAAAGGAAAAACGGGTAGGTCATCGCAGTTGCACCTGCTACCTACCCGCTCCGAACAGCTATGAGCATCGTAACAGACGATAACGAAAACTTCGACACTCCGCCACCAATTGCGGCGAGTGAGTCTCGCAACACGCAATCAGACGATGAGTGGGACACCGACGCCTACACCGGTGACGACGACTTCGACCTCGACAGCTCGGACTTCGAGGACGAATACGACGACGCTCCGCCACCACTGCCCGACAACGTGGTGGACATCAACTCAGGAACGGACGCCGACGACCCGGACCTGACCGGTGAGCCGTTCGCCGCCGAGTTGACGGACACCGACCGCCAGGTGCTCATCGAGCAGCGTGGTCTCGCGCCCGAGTACCTCGACCTTCCGCACGTGAAGCCCACGCTCCGCAGCATCGCCTCGCTGAACCAGATCCCGAGCAAGCGGCGTTGGGCGTTCGACAAGGACACCACGGCGACGGGCATCGCGTACGGATGGACTGACCCGACCGACCTCGAAACGACGGTCTGGCAGCTCCGCCCGGATCACCCTCGCGTGATCGAGGGGAAACCAAAGAAGTACACCTTCCGTAAGGGCATCAAGACGCCCGTACACCTCGCTAGTGCGCCACGTGCCTTCCCGGCATCAGGGCACAAAGTGGTCGTGGTCGAAGGGACTAATCAGTCACGTGCTGTCGGCTCCGCGCTTCGCGATGACCCGCAATTCGTCGTCATCGGAATCGCTGGCTGCCAGAACGCGATGCGGGACGGAAACCTTCAGCCCGGTATCGCCGCAGTCATCAAGAACGCCGAGGAGGTGTACCTCGCACCAGATGCCGACTGCGCGACAAACTGGAACGTCTGGCACGCGATGGAGACACTCGTCAAGGCGATCCGCGCACGTAGCCGTAAGCGGAGCTTCGGGAAGTTCATCCGACTCGACGGCGCAGAAGCCAAAACCGGGATGGACGACTACCTCGTCACTTTTGACGATTCTGATCGTCGCCAGGCGGTACTGGACCTCATCGACGCGGCGCTCCCCACCTCGTGCGACGTTCCACCGAAGAAGCCTCGTGGTGGTGCCGAGGACGTGTTCATCATCTCCGGGAACATCCAGAGTCAGACCGTAACCAACCACATCGTCAACAACTTCGATTTGCGCATCGACACGGAGCGCGACGAGATCTGGCTGTACGACAGCGCTCTCGGCATCTACCAACCGTCCAGACCAGTCGGCTCAGGAAAGTACAGCTCGATCATCGGAGATGCACTGGACTCGATGCTCGGGAATGACTTTCATGTCCGTCATATCGCATCCGTAGAATTCTCAGTGCTGAAACGTCTGCGCGAATTAGGTCGCACCATCCCATCGGTGTTCGGTGACCCGCAGGGGCGTATCCCATTCGCCAACGGGAACTACAACCCCGTCACCGATGAGCTTGAGGCGTTCTCCCCGGACATCGCCTTCACCTATCGCCTCTTGGCGAACTACAACCCCGATGCGAAGTTCGTGGAGATCCCGAGGTGGCTCAAAGAGAACACCACGATGCCGGACGGAAACCATCAGCTCGATCAGCTTCTCGACATCGTGTCGGGGATCTTCGATTCGATCCTCGGAAAGGCACCATCGAAGGCTGGCATCCTCCACGGTGAATCCCGCTCAGGCAAGGGAACGCTCTGCAACGACCTCTTGACACGGATCGTTCCTATCGACCGCACAGCGGCAATCGGTCTCAACGAGCTGAGCACCGAAAACCGCTTCGCTGTCAGCAGCCTGCACGGCTGCATCCTCAGTGCTACCGGTGAGTTACCGGACGCGCACATCAAGGACTCATCTGTGTTCAAGATGGCGATGGGCGGAGACATGATCTACGCGGACGTGAAGAACAAGAAGGCGCTGAAGTTCCGCAACCGCGCGCTGTTCATCATGGCTGGAAATCATCCGCCACGGTTGTCAGACTCCGCGAACGCGGCGCGCAACCGCATGGTGAGCGTGTACTTCCCTCACTCCCATGCAGGCGCGGAAGACCTCGATCTGGTTGACCGCCTCACCGGAGAAGTCGAAGGTCTGGCGTACGCGCTGCTGCAGGCATGGAGGGCACGCCAAGCACGTGGAGGGCGGTTCCTGGACGAACACCCACAAGCACGGGATCTCCTGTCCGGTGCGCTGAACCCGCTGACCGGGTTCGTCAACGACTGCCTGAAAATCGCTGGCGCGGACGACATGAACGGGAAGACCGTATCCCCGGAATTCCACTCATCCCGCAGTGTCCTCTACAAGGTCTACGAGGCGTACATGACCTTCGTCGGGCGCAAGGGTGGAACCCTGCACATGGACAACATGATCCACACCATCGAGCGGTTCGGTGTCCAGGGCGATGTCCGTCGCACGGATACGCGCGCACGTGGGTACAGCGCCGGAA
Source organism: Microthrixaceae bacterium (assembly GCA_020439285.1). GTDB lineage: Bacteria > Actinomycetota > Acidimicrobiia > Acidimicrobiales > Microtrichaceae > JAGQSZ01. The sequence goes on along the minus strand of JAGQSZ010000049.1, from coordinate 11,247 downwards.
TCAACCTCGAATCCGACATCGTCCAGTCGCTCCTCGACCGTGACAGGAGCCTCCGCGAGCTTGTGGAGGGCAGGGCGAAGCCGACGAAATTCAAGAAGACCGCCGCAGACGTTCCTCCGCCACTGGATGAACCAGTCGCAAAGGTTTCGGGCAAGTAAGCCCCGAGAAATTGAAAAACGCCCACGGGCATCAAACAGAAAGTCACGACCATGACAACAACGCTTGACCCTATGTTCGGAGCCATCCCGGACGCCCCACCACCACTGGTGATCAAGAAGCTGCCCCCTGCTAATCGCGTCATCGCACCCGCGAAAACCACGGCACCGCAACTCGACACGTCGAAGGACGACCCCGCGCTGGGGATGCTCACACCCGAGTTCTGGGAACTCATCGAGGAGCGTGCCTCCGTGCTGCCGAGGCACTCCCACGAGACCGATGTCGCCTACGAGTCCCGCCTGCGGAAGATGGTCACCGCATCAGTTCTCCTCACCGAACTGGCGGAGTCCCTGGGTATCCCGGCTGAGTACGCACGGGCGTATCTCCGCGCTGTGCACAACCATCTGGAATCCCTCGGTGTGAGCTTGCGTGAACGTCGTCTCCAGGTGGACTGCGATCTGTCCAGCCAGTTCTGGTCTGTCGTCGGGAAGTTCGTTGAGCCCGCCGAACGTGCCGCCGCGAATCACGCCCGTGGTGCCGCCAAGCGCGCCATCGCCGAAGCGAAGAAGAAGATCACGGACGGGGACAAGTCACCCGCCGCGATGAAGGCGCTCAACGACGCGAACATCGCCCTGGACGAGGCGGAGACCGCCATCAAGGAGCACGACGCGATGGGAACCTACCTGCCTGTTTCGAGGCACGCCTTCGCCGTCGTCATTGACCAGACCATCTACAACTGACCATCACTCACGAGATACAGGAAAAATCATCATGTCCACTGCAACAGTCGATCCCACCGTCACCGGTGAGAACAACGAAATCCGCACCATCGAACAGTCAGGACGCACCGTCCTTTTCGTCCCCAAGGGCGTAGATCCGTCACCGGGTGTCGCCGCTGTCCGCGACGCGGCGGCATCGAAGAAGGTTCTCGCCTTCGACGTGGAGACCACTGCTGGGTGGCTGTCCGACCGCACCTACAACTACATGACCTCCATGCAGGTCGGCACCGAGTCCGTCGCGCTTCTGCTCGACCCGTGGGACAAGGAACACCGCGCCGCGATGTCGGGATTGCTCAACGATGAGCAGTACACCATCGTCGCGCACAACGCATCGTTTGACGTGCTGATGTTGACCTCGCGTGGGATCTTCCCGTCCGTCAACGCCGCTTACGAACGGCTGAAGGACACGATGGTGTACGGACGCCTGCTGGCTGCGGGCGACAACATCGCTGTCGGTCTGAAGCCGCTGACCGCCGCGCTGTGCGGCTCCGATGCGGTGTCCGCTGACGCGAAGGACGACCTCAAGAAGGTGCAGTCGCAGATGAAGACCAAGGGTGTCGGTTCGGCGTTCTGGAGCGCCTACAAGTCCGTTTCCGTTGATCGCAACGGTGAAGTCCACGGCGACATCCGCGTGGACAACACCTGGGCACTCATCGACCGCGACAACCCCGCATGGATCACCTACTGCGCTGGCGACATCTTCGACGCAGCCCTGCTCATCGACCGCATCGCGCCCATCATCGAGGCGCTGTATCCGGAGAGGCTGGTCGCTGAACACCGCATCGAACGCATCGTTGCCGCGATGGCACTTCGCGGGGTCGGGTTCGACAAGTCCCGCGCTACCGACCTGCTCAAGGAGAAGTACGTCGTCATGGACGAGGCTGCGGCGAAGCTCCTCGAACTCGGAGTGGATGTGTCCGAGGCGTCCGCGATGGTGGAGACCAAGAGCGGCGCGACGGTGAAGATGTCCCGCGATGAGCTGGTTGCTGCCGCCATCCGCAAGGAGGGCGTCGAGGTTCCGCGCAAGAGGACGAAGGACGGTCAGTGGGCACCTGAGCTGGACAAGTCCAGCCTCAAGAAGTACACGCAGGAGGGTTCCGCTGTCGCACCGGTGTTCCGCGAGTGGCGGAAAGTCCACAAGGAAATCTCCACGTACCTCGCCCCATATCTGAAGGTGCGCGCCGAACGGATTCACGCCGACATCAGCACCGGTGCCGCGCGCACTGGCCGGATGACCTCGGCGAAGCCAAACATGCAGAACGTCCCGGAGGACGTGAAGCCCTGCTTCGTCGCTGACCCCGGAATGGTGTTCGTCAGCGCCGACTTCTCCAGTATCGAAATGCGTGTGGCTGCCGCAGTCACGGGGGATCCGAAGCTCGTCGGGATGTACACCGATCCGCTTCCGGAGAACGCGACCGAACACCAGGTGCGGGAGCGTGACCCGTACTGGGAGACCGCCTGGGCAGTGTGGGGCGACGACGCCACCGAGAAGCAGCGCAAGCTCGCCAAAATCATCGTCCTCGGGTCGATGTACGGGGGCGGGGCGGACACGCTCGCTGGGAACGTGGACATCCCTGTCGCGGAAGCGCAGCAGGTGCTCAAGGGCTACAAGCAGTCCTTCCCGCAGCTCCAAGCGTGGTGGAAAGCCAACATGAACGACCGCATCTACACCGGACGTTCGTTCTGGACGCTGGAAACCGGGCGGTTCCAGACCATCGACCCGACACGGGCGTGGGCGGGCTTCAACCTCATGATCCAGGGAACCGCGCGTGACCTGCTGCTGGACGCCATGTTCCGTCTCGAAGATGCGGGCTTCGCTGAGTACATGCTGCTGCCGATCCACGACGAGGTTCTGTTCCAGGTGCCAGCCGAACGCGCCGAGGAGATGGCGGAGCAGATCGCAGCGGCGATGGCGACGACCTTCAAGGGCGTCCCAATCACCGCCGAATCGAAGGTGCTCGGTGAGCGCTGGATGGAAAAGTCCGAGGTCAAGAAACCCAACGCAGTGTGAGGTGAAGGGGAGGGCGGTAGCTATTCCGCCCTCCCTTTCTCTGGAATTCGCAAATTCGATAATTCCAATAAATATCACGTCCCTGGTAATGCGAGATAGCTTCTATTTCCGCAATTCTTCAGATAAAGTAGAAACATGAGCGAAAAGAATCCGAGAATAACGCCGTTGGAGCTGGAAACAACAGCTCATGCTGCGCTCCGCGTCGGGAAATCAATAGATGCGATTCGATTCTCCATTGCGACGGGGAAAATTCCCGCGTATTCAGTGCAGCGAGGAACGGGTGAACGCTTCATGCACCTCCTCCGCCCAAGCGACGTAGACAAGGTGTACCCACCTCGCCCCGAATCGCTGCCGTCCGCTGACCCCAACGAGCTGGTGAAGGAATCAGCATGATCACGTACATCCCCACCATCGACACGGCTGACGAAACCTTCGCTCCGTCCGCACGGGACGCGGCGAACGCCGTCCGCGCGGCGTTCCCCTTCAACGCCTCCGCCTCCACCACCTCACCGCTGGTGACCGAAGTCCGCCAGTGGGCGTCCGAGCAGGGATTCGACTTCCCCGACGATGAGCTGAACGCCTTCCTGGACTTCGTGCGGTACGGAGCCGCGTACAGCTACCGCCGCCGTGGGAAGGAGCGCAACCCGAAGCGGTTCAGCATCATTCCGGCTGCTTGGAGCTACGAGGTGGCGAAGATGGATCGCGTCCCACTTCGCGTCCGTGGCGCAACATCGACCTGGTTGACGCCACGCACCGTCACCGCTGAGGACGTGCAGAAGGTTCTCATCGCCCATCCGAAGCTCACCGAAACTGGATATGGAAGCGGCAACTGGAACCCGCCGTGCCCACCGCTCGGTAACGGCATCGAGAAGGCGCGTCGCGTCGCTGATCGGCTTCGGGAGTTCGCACCGTGGGTGATTGAGAACGTTCCCGTTTTGGCGTATGTGCCGAAGTCGGCGTCCACCACTTACGGCTGGAAGCACATCGTGGAGCGCAGCTTGGGCACCTACATGTCCAACACCGAGTTCATCGTCCTGGCTCTCGCCCTCGGCATCCCGCTGCGGCTCGACGGACTGAACCCCGGTGTCGGAGTTTCTCCGGTAATAACCGACCTGCTCGATGGAAAGAGTAGGCGGTAACCCACAAACTTCGGACAACCGTCCGTAGAAAAAAAGCGACTGCCCATCCCCGCCAAGAGATTGCAGTCGCTGAGCAACAAAGGAATGACCATGCTGCACATCGACCATAACACCATTGCCCGCCGGAATGCCTCCGTCGTGCCCGATTACACAAAATTCGCGGTGCGGACGCTGTACCGGAGTGCGAGGGCGACCTCGCAGTGGAACCTGCCGCACCTGAGCGACGCGCTCAGATGTCTCGTGACGCACACACCGAATGTCACGGAGTCGGAATTGAATGCGGTGGACGAAGCCATCGACGCGCTGCGGGACGGACTCACCGAGGGCTGTCTCGCTTGCACCGCCCTGGACGTGGTCGACGCCGCCGCAGAGCCCCTGCTCGCTGACCATCGTTTCGACCCAACTCGGTGGACAAGCGAAGTCGCGGACACCTATCTGGTGGACGGCGGATATGAACTCCCCGAAGCGCCGTTGGGATGGAGCTGGGTGACCTGCGCTGGTTGCGCGGTTCCACTTCCAGTCCAGACGCCCAACGCACGACGCCTGTGCGACGAGTGCCTGGACGCGAGGTGGAACGCAGCATGACCATCACCGCGAGCCGCTCCGACCAGCTCTTCGAAGAGTGGATGACAGAAACCGACCGTGTGCTCCATGAGCTGAACGAGCACAGCGAAACCGAGAACGACGGATAAGGAGAACGGAAGGCGGGAGCCACCATTCGGCTCCCGCCACACCGGACACGACGATGGCACTCTTCACCCAAGCACCCGACCCTGCAGCCGTCACGGCTGAACGTCGCCGCATCCTCCGCGAAGTGGTTCTGCGTGGAGGTATGAAGCCGCGCACTGACCCTGATCGCGTGTACGAGCAGGCGCTCACCGAACTCGACCATGACGCTCTGGCGTGGGAGGACAACGGCGACATCCTCCGTCCCCACGTCGATGCCGATCACGATGACGAACACGACGTGCTTGTTGCCGCGCGAGCGATCCTGTTCGAGCTGGAGGGCGCGGACGGGTCGCTGCCGATGGACACGCTGATCGCTAAAGCGGAGCGTCTGCGTATCCCACCGGACACCTTTAAGGCATCCGTCACCTGGCTGCGTGAGGCTGATCTGTGCAAGCTGAACAGCGGCGTCCTTCGTGACGTGTCCGGGGACAAGGGACGCAAGGGACGAGTCCAGCTCGGTGATGATCTGTTCACGCTGCGCCGTCCGTTGCCAACTCCTGCACCTGCGCCAGTCGCACCGCCGCTACCGAAACCAGCACCTGCGCCCGCGCCGAAGCCCGTTCCCACCCCGGCGACTGCACCTGCGTCCAAGCCAGCTCCACCGACGCCGACACCTATTCCCGATCCTGCGTACGCCGACGACGTCGACCAGTTCCACCCTTCGCACCCCGACTACCTGCCACCGGTGAAACCGTCCGCACCGCCAGCAGTCCACGGGGGAAGCCCCGATGCCCCTACGGGGCACACTCCTAGGAAGCCCCAGGGAACTCAGCCCAAGCCCGAACAGTTGCCAGCGACTCCGCCGAAGCCCGCCGCGTTTGAGGTTCTGCTCGATGTTCAGCGTCGTGTGAAGCGGGTTGAGGACTTCTTTTCACCGACCGTTGTTGACCCGAGCGGGACGGATGTCCTGCTCCAGTCCGCGCACCCTGACACAGTGAACTGCCTCCGCCGAGTCTGTGTCCTGCTGCAGGTCTATGGGAGCCAGCAGCGCTACCAACTGACCAACGGACGGGTTAGCAGCAAGCACAAATCCCGGATGCCAGAAGCGATTTCACTGGGTCTGCGACTCGGCGTCATCGGACTGTCCACCGCTGACGGGAAGTCCCTGACGCTGGGTGACCACACCGTCGTCATGCCCGACGCGGAACTGGAGCGCCGCGCCGCCGAACAGCGCGTGCGCGACGTGAAGAACAAGCCCAGGACGATCCGCGAGGTGATGGGCGTATGACCGCTCCGGAACGGGGACGTGCACGAGGGACACTGGAAAACGAGTTTGCTGGACAAGGGAGAGGAACAGCGATCATGACGAAAACGAAGAAGGAACGGGAGCGGGAAGCCGCGCTCGAATCGGAAGCCGCAGAGGTGGAATTGGAGGTTGAGGAAGACCGCCGCGTGGCGCGACGGACGTTCGTCATCGCCACCGTCATCGCCTTCGCGCTGTCCGCGTTCACGAACTGGTCAGCCCGCCACCTGCCACCGTCGCCGTCCGTGAGTCCGCAGTGGGATGCGCTTGCAGACCTTGCCTACGTCCTACCTGTGTTCGCCGCGCTGTGGCTGGGTCATGCGGTGTTGACACTGCACCGCGTAGGCAGTACGACACGGGCGCACCGCCAGCGGTTCCGCGAAGAGTCGCGCCTGTTCCAGTCAGTGACCGTCGCCGCGACACTGTTCTTCGGAATGGTGACCGCGATGTCGTACAAGCACCAGCTCGCCGTGGCGCACTGGGCTGGGATGACAGACTGGACTGGTCACGCCTTTCCCATCACCATCGACGGCGCGCTGGTGATTTCGGTTGCCTCCCTCTTCATTCTCCGCGCCGCGTCGAAGGCGGACATGCGCGCCGCCGTCGCCCGCGCCGTGGCGCAGAAGGCGTCCGAATCCGAAACCGTGACCGCCCCGGTTCAGCGCGCCGCCGAGCCCCCAAAGCGTGAATCAGTGCAGGTACAGCCCGCGCCGCGTGAACTTGAACCGCGCGTCACGACTCAGGTGACTCAGCCGATGGCGCAGGAACAGGTGAACCGTGAACCGCGTCACGACTCACTGAAACTTGCGCCATCGGTGAACCGCGAACCGCGCCGTGAACCGTCCTCGGCGCACCGCGACGCGGCTCAGCGACTGGTGGAGGCGCGCGCCACGACTCAGGATGTCGAGACCGTGGCGCAGGTTTTGGCGCTGAGTGGCGCTGGACTCAGCACGCGCGAAGTCGCCTCCGCCATCGACGGAAGCCAGTCAACGGTTCGGCGGATCCTCGCCGCAGCCCGCGACCTGGACACCGACGCCGACGCCGACAACGACCAGGATCTCGCGCTGGTTGGCTGACCCGAGCACCCCAAGCCGAAAACCCCGCAGCGACTCTCCCCGCTGCGGGGTTTTCTGTTACAGCAACCGCTGCACGGAACTAGTTGCAGGTGCTGGATGACGAGCACCTGTTGGCTCGTCGGTGTATGTCCTATGAGGCGTTGAAATGGGCGTTTAGAACGTCCACGGAAGGCATACCGGGGAGAAGCATCTGTTACAGGTGCCGTTACAGGTGCTTCGAGTAATCCCGCCATTCTTTGACAAATTCACGGGATAAACAATCGGCGCATAAACCGAGGTCAAACGCCATAAACGGGGAAGGAAAAAGAATTTCTAAAACTAAATGCGAGCTGCGCCCATTTATTTGTTTTTGTGTGCTACCTTTCAACTAGTTCCTTTTTAATGCCTTGCGGGCGGGTACTCACTACGTTCGCCCCGCACCGCGTTAAATCGGCATTAATTACACGGAGCGCCTGTTCCCGTTACCGAATCTGCGCTCCACGAAATAAGGAGCGCCAAAATGTCCCCAACACCGACCCCAACACCCTCGCCAATAGTCATTGACGACGAAGGCTTCAACCAAAGCACCCTGCAGGACGCCTTGGTGCAGCAGGCGCAGATCCACGACGCACTCACGGCGGGCGCACCCAGCGTCTCGGTCTCCTGCCCACAGGGCACGAGCATGGCGAAATGCGCGGTGACCCAGGCTCAGCTCCAGGCACGCGCCGAGGAAATGTTCAGTATCCCGCCGCACAGCGGCGAGTTCACCACCATCGGGGAATGCCCTGCGCTGAAGGAACTGCCTGATTCCTTCCCGGTGCACTTCATCCCCGCCGTCTGCCCGAACCCGGTCACCACGAGCACGATGACGCAGGCGGAATTCAACGCGCTGATGGATGGACAGCCACAGAGCAACGCCGCGCCTGTCATCGCTGGCGTTGTTCTCAGTGTTCTGGTTCTCGTCGCCGCAGCGGTTGCCTTCATCAAGCACCGCCGCGCCAACCGCACGTCCCCAGCGACAGCGGAGGCGACACCATGACGTACCAGCCTGTCCAGGACTACCCAGAACGCCACGGTGTGAAGGGATGGCACATCGCAGCCGCAGCCGCAGCGGTGTGCCTCATCGGCGGGAGCTTCCTGACGACGGAAGTCTGCAAGCCCGCTCCGACCGTCTCGTCCACCGCGCCGAGCAAGGGCATCCTAGACCAGATCAACGACGCCCTCCCGACCGCGTTTCCGACCGTCCCGGAAGCTCCACCACTGCCCTGGGATGAACCGACGACAACCGCACCTCGGACTACTACGACAACGACCACCACTACCGTCGCGAAGTACGACGTGGGGTTCGCTCCCAGCTACTCCTTCGCCGAGCCGGACGCGCACAAGAAGTGTGGCGTGGACACGGGGCGGATGCAGAATCTGTCCGCGACCCAGGCACGGTGCTTGATCAACAGCGGGCAGTACGTGGCGAAAGGCGAGTCACCACCGGGCGCTGTTCAGCCTGGTGTGCAGACGAACGGCAAGGGGCAGGTCTGCACCGCGCAGAAGCCAGTTTGGTACTGGCTGGGCTTCCCGCTCGGTTTGCTTGCCATCTTCTTGGCATGGACGAGTTTCAGCGCATCGCGCCGCGACGACGCCGCACACTTCGACAACGGCGGGTTTGCTGGAACGCCCGACCTTCCGCCCCCTCCGCCTCCGCCATCGTTCGGCGGGGCACCAGCTGGTGTTCAGCAACCCGCAACACCGACAGCGCCGCGCAGCGCGCCGACCCATCACTACGACGACTTCGGAGACGAGGACTACTGATGACGAACAACTACAACCCAGACCCCGCGTACCAGCAGGGAGTCCACCTCCCGCCACCACCAGCTGCGCCTCAGGCAGATGACCCAGATGTCGCTATCGCGCAGCGCGCCCTCCAGCTGGAAAAGGAGGGGACGGAAAAGGCGAAGTGGGGCGTAGCTCTCGGCGCGCTCGGGCTTGTCCTCGTGATCTGGGGACTGGCGACGAATCACCACGGCGTTGTTCCGCCTGCGGGTGCAGCCTTCTTCGTGGGTGTGTACCTGGTGTTCTTGGGCGGGAAATTGGCGACCGAAGCCGAGGAGTTGGCTGACCAGATCCAGGACGCTCCGCTGATCTCAGATACCTCCGAGTACGTCACCCTTCCCGATGGACGTGTGGTTTCCCGCGAACACGCCGAGTCGCTTGCCGCTTCGGATGCAGCCCGTGTCCGCGAAGGGTATTCGCCTATCCACACGGTTAACCAGCCAACAGCACCGTCCGCGCAGCACGACCCCGCTTTCGATGACCTCGGGGACGAAGAAGGTTTCTGATGGGACTCATCGACCGACTTCTCACCGACCCTGGCGTTCGCGCCAGGCGGGAGGAGTTCGCCTGGCGGCAGGACTACCGAAACGAGCAGGCTGACCGCCGCGAGATGCGCCGTGAACGCCAGCGGGAACTTGACCGCCAACAGCGCGCCGATGCTGCAGCCGTCACGCAGCGCCAGCGGGAGAACGCAGCGCTCGTCCGCCAGTATCAGGATCAGGAGAAGGCGCACTTCGGGCAGCCGCGCACGGATTTCGTCGGCGGGAACAACGTGAACAGGAAGCCCATGCGGGTGTCGCACCATTCCGCACCGCTCCCTCTGGCGTACATCACCCATCCAGACAGCCCCGACAAGACGGTGGTGTTTGGTCCCGGATTCATGCGCAGCCGCAACGGCAGCCTGATGAGCAACCCCGAGTGGTCGCAGCAGGCGAAGGAAACGCTGGGGATCTGGACGAAAGTCAAACCGCGCTACGCCTCGACCTTGGCGAAGCTCCGCGACGACGCCTGGTGGACGCAGCTGGCAACCGCAGCGGGGTTGACGCACAGCACCGTCACCGACGAACCGTGGGCTGGCGACTATGCGACGGGGACACGGAAGGTCACGACCGTCACAGTCCCAACCATTCAGCGCGTGCAGGTCGCAGAGGACGGTCTCCGCATCACGATCCAGCTCGATGTCCACGTTCCGCCGAAGCGCTGGGCAGCGTCCGTCGATGTCCTCCGAGCGGGTTTCAAGGGTGTGGGCGCAGACGCTGGGAACCTCCGCGTCACCGAAACAGCTTCGGGCGCTCCCGTGTTGGTGTTCGGCGACCTCGACCCGTTCGAGAACCTGAGCCAGCTTGAACACACCTTCGACATCGACAAAGGGCGCTCCCTGCTGGGCATCACGTCCAGCGGAAAAGAAGCCTGGGTTGTCTGGTCAGGCAGCTCGGGCATGGTGGTTGGTGGTGTTCCTGGTTCAGGTAAGACCGCCTCGATGCTTCCTGTCTTCGCCAGCCTCGCTGGACACGCCGAGTTGCACGTCTTCGACGGCAAGGCGAGCTACGACCTCGACCCGCTGAAGCACATCGCCAGGACATACGACCGCACCGCCGCCGTGGACGCCCCGCTGGAAACCTTGCAGACGGTGTTCGGGCTGATTGAGAAACGCGCAACTGTGCTGATGAAGCACTTCGGTCACGCTAACTTCTGGAACGCACCCGCAGCGAAACGGGAAGCGCTGGGTTTGTATCCCATCATCATCGTCCTGGACGAGGCGCAGACCTGGACGAACCCCGAGGGCATGGACAAAGACGAAAAGGCGGCGGTGTCAGCGGTCACCAGGTACATGCGTGAGCTGGTGCTGAAGGGACGCTCATCGGGAATCTTCACTGTCATCACGACACAGCAGCCGGACACGAAAACCATCCCGTCGAACCTCCGCAACAACGCGGGCAGGAAGCTCAGCTTCCGAGTTTCGACCCCCGAGCAGGGCGTGACGATCCTCGGCGCGCTGCCACCTGGAGCCCCGTCCCCGACCGACATTCCGATGACCGCGAAGGGGCGGTTCGTCATGGAAGCGGACGGGCAGGGCATCGTGCTCGGACAGGCGGGGTACGTCAGTCCGGAAGAGTTGGACGCACGGCTTCGCACCTGCAAACCCGTCCCCGATCAGGCTCAGGTCGTCGCACAGTTGTTGGGCGAAAGCTACACGCCGCCCGCCGCCGAACCTGAACCTCCCGTGTCCCCAGCCCCAGCGGAGTCTCCCACCGAGCCGGCCGCGGGGGATGCGGACTCACCTGTCGCAGGGATGACCGACGCCGAA
>JAGQSZ010000505.1 GCA_020439285.1 Microthrixaceae bacterium | reverse complement strand
ACGGCCGGGTCGTGCGAGGCGAGGAACCGCAGTACAAGGACTGGTGCGAACTCGCGGTCTGAGGACCGTAGACTGCTCGACCGTGAGTTCGTTGCCGACCGCAGGCATCATCATTTCGTAGCGCACGTGGTGATCCACGTGCGCAGTCCGGCCGCCCCTCGGGGCGGCCGTTTCGTTTGTCGGTGCCCGGGTCCGGCCCGGTCGCCACCACCGTGAGGAGCGAGTCCATGCACAACGCCGAGCACGTCGAGATCTTCGACACGACCCTGCGCGACGGCCTCCAGGTCGAGGGGGTCTCCGCGACGGTGGAGGACAAGCTGCGTATCGCCGAGCAGCTCGACCGGCTGGGCATCGCCTACCTCGAAGGGGGCTGGCCCGGCGCCAACCCGAAGGACATCGAGTTCTTCCACCGGGCCGGACGGGAGCTGAACCTGGCCACCTCGACCCTCGTGGCGTTCGGTTCCACGCGTCGCCCGAAGGGAAAGGTCGACGACGACGCCACGTTGCGCAACCTGATCGAGGCCGGGACCGAAGCCGTGTGCATCGTGGCCAAGAGCTGGGACT
>JAGQSZ010000504.1 GCA_020439285.1 Microthrixaceae bacterium | reverse complement strand
GGCGGGTTCCGTGCTGAGCTCCTCGATGTGGCGCCCAACGGACGCGACGCGCTGGTGGCGGAGAACTTCACGAGCGTCGTCGACCTGATCCAGCTGGTCGTACCCCACATGCCGCCCCCGGCAGGGCCCCGCGTCGGCGGCGGGAGCATCACCGTGATCACGTCGATCGAGGCGCACCGCGCCGCGCCGGGGTTCGCCGTGTACGCCGCCATGAAGTCGGCGGTGGCCAACCTGGCGATGACCCTGGCGCTCGAGCTCGCCGACCGGCACGTGCGCGTCAACGCCATCGCCCCCGACATGATCCCGACGCCCGGCATCGGGCCGATCGACGTCACCACGCCGCTGCCGTACGCCGGCGATCCCGACGACGTCGCCGCCGCGGCGGTGTACCTGGCGTCCGACGCCGCCGCCTTCGTCACGGGCACGACGGTGCACGTCGACGGCGGCACCCGGGCCGCCGGCGGCTGGCGCCGGACCGGCGGCGGCTGGAGCACGTGATCGCTACGATGGCCGACCGTCGGGGGACGAGGCATGGGTGAGGACGAGCACGTGAGGGGAGCCAGCGA
>JAGQSZ010000503.1 GCA_020439285.1 Microthrixaceae bacterium | reverse complement strand
TGGAACGCAGCTCATTCGCATAGTCGAACATACTTCCAAGTGGCACTTCTGCGTTGATCACGCACACAGCGTCGTTCACTTCGGATGAAGTGACGATGCCGCGTTTGCTGCTGATGTGCCCTGTCACAGCTCCCTGATATTCATCCGGAGTCTCGATTTCCAGCTTCATGATCGGCTCCTGAAGCGCCATGTCAGCTTTCTTCAGTGTCTCTCGCATACATGCGAAGGACGCGATCTTGAACGCCATTTCGGACGAGTCGACGTCGTGGTAACTTCCATCCTGAAGTCGCATGCGAACGTTTACAACTTCGTACTCGCCCAGAGGTCCCTTGACCAGGCCCTGCTGGAAACCGGCATCACAAGGAGCGATGTATTCACGGGGAATTCGACCGCCGCTGATCTCGTCGACGAATTCGTAGTGAACTTCCGAAGTCTCAGGAAGTGGCTCCAGAATACCCACAACGTGAGCGTACTGACCGGAACCACCAGATTGCTTCTTGTGCTTGTAATTGAACTCAACAGCCTTGGTCGGTGTTTCGCGATAAGCCACGCGCGGCTCACCGATGATACATTCACACTTG
>JAGQSZ010000502.1 GCA_020439285.1 Microthrixaceae bacterium | reverse complement strand
TCCTGGGTCTACGGACTCAAGGCTCGATACGAAGCCGAGGGTGAGACCGCGCTGCAACCTCAGTCACGGCGCCCTAAGACCTCGCCGACCGCGTTAGCGACGGGGGTCGTCGACCTCATCGTGGGGATCCGTAAGGACCTGGCCGACGCGCGTTTGGACGCCGGGCCGGAAACCATCGCCTGGCACCTCGAGCGCCACCACGGTCACCGTGTGTCCCGATCTGCCATCAGCCGTCACCTCACCGCCGCCGGGTTGGTCACCGATGAGATCACCACCTGGCTCGACGACTGCACCCGCTACGCCCTGCAATGCAGCGCACACCCGCGGATCACCACCCCGATCATGGTCACGATCTTCCGCGAAGCCCTCACCGGGTACGGATACCCGGTGAGCCACTCTCACCGACAACGCCATGGTCTACACCGTGCGTTCTTGCCGGCCACGCAAGCCAGGGCGGCAAGAACTCCTTCGAAGCCGAACTCAAGCGCCTCCACATCGTCCAAAAGAACTCCCGGCCCGGCTACCCGACGCCACCGCGGGCAAGCCGAGCAGTCCAACAGACGATGAAGAAGTGGCTGCGCGCCCAA
>JAGQSZ010000501.1 GCA_020439285.1 Microthrixaceae bacterium | reverse complement strand
TCCTGTGGCACAAGCATTTTGGAGCTGACAAGGGTGGCAAGCGCACGCAGATATGGCTCCTGCGCATCGCCGTCGAGACCGGCGGCCCGGCAGGCCGACCGAACGTCGTCGTACTCGTCGAGCGACTCGATCAGCGCCAGGATGGTCCGGTTCTTCAAGAAGGACAGCTTGCGGGTCCCGAAGTGGTAGAGCAGCGCACCGAACGGCTCGGGCCGCACTGCCACCTGGGGGTGCAGACGCCAGCCGCGATCGGGGTCGAACCCGACCACGGCGGGCGCCTCGGCCACGGTCAGTAGACGCCGCACATGCCGTCGATGGACACCTCTTCGACGAGGGACTCTTCGACGAGTGCGGCGTCGGTGGTGAGGTCGTTGTTCTGATCCATGATGTTCCCTTTCGTCGTGTGAGCCTGGACACAGAGGGTCCGTGCGGGACAGAATATGGCATCCGGTGCCGAAACGCTACTGTCCGATCGGAGAGGAGGTCGCGGTGGGATCACCCGCACCAACAGCCAGGGTCGGGCGCCGCCGTTCCACCACCCGCGGCGACATCGCGGACGTGGCGATCGATCTGTTCAGCGCGCACGGTTTCGA
>JAGQSZ010000500.1 GCA_020439285.1 Microthrixaceae bacterium | reverse complement strand
TCGAGCTTTGTCTTTTCGATGAGGAAGACCGTGAGACCCGAGTGGAAATGACGGAGCAGAACTCCTACGTATGGCATAACTATCTGCCGGGAATACAACCCGGGCAACGGTACGGCTATCGTGTGTACGGTCCGTATGATCCAGCAAAGGGCCTGCGGTGCAACCCGAACAAGTTGCTGCTCGACCCGTACGCAAAAGCCATCGAGGGAAACATCGACGGTGACGAAAGCCTCTATTCGTATTGGTTCAAAAGCCCTGAGGACGTCACCAGCATGAATACGCTGGATTCCGCGCCGCATACCATGAAATCGGCCGTGGTCAATCCGTATTTCGACTGGGGCAACGACCAACATCCGAACATCTCCTACCATGATTCGGTAATCTACGAAGCCCATGTGCGTGGCATGACCAATCTCAACCTGGACGTGCCGCCGGACATCCGTGGAACCTACGCGGGCCTCGCATATCCATCGGTCATCGAATATCTGAGGAAGCTCGGCGTCACCGCCATCGAACTTATGCCGATCCACCAGTTCGTCAACGACAGCTTCCTGCAGGAAAAAGGCCTGAGCAACTACTGGGGCTACAACACCATC
>JAGQSZ010000499.1 GCA_020439285.1 Microthrixaceae bacterium | reverse complement strand
AGTACTTGACGATCGGGAGGACCAGGCGAGCCAGCAGCGCTTCGGCTGGGTCGTCGGCGGCGTCGAAGGTGGCCGCGGCCCGCATGGCTGCGACGGTCGCGGCTTCGGATTCGACGGCGAGGTCGGCCAGTACGTTCGACATCAGCGGCTGCTCGACGAGGGTGCGGCCGAACGCCTGACGGTGCGACGCGTGCCAGATGGCCTGAGCGGTTCCCTGACGCATGATGGCGGCGGATCCGAGGGTGCAGTCGAGTCGGGTGTGGTTGACCATCTCGATGATCGTCCGGACACCACGGCCCTCCTCGCCGACCATGACCGACCACGCGTCGAGCATCTCGATCTCGCTCGAGGCGTTCGAGCGGTCGCCGAGCTTGTCCTTGAGTCGCTGGATGCGCACGGCGTTGCGGGTGCCGTCCGGCCTCCACCGCGGCATCCAGAAGCAGCTGAGCCCGCCCGGGGCGACCGCGAGGGTCAGGAAGCCGTCCGACATGGGCGCAGAGCAGATCTACTTGTGGCCGGTGATCAGGAACTCGCGGCTGGCCACCCCGATCGGCGCCGGGTTCGCTCGGGCGACGGTGGAGTTGGCTCGGACGTCG
>JAGQSZ010000498.1 GCA_020439285.1 Microthrixaceae bacterium | reverse complement strand
GTGGTCGCCACGGTTCTCTTCGGCACCCTGCCCCAGCTGATCAACGACGCCACGGACTTCGGCCTCGTGGCGTTCGGTGGCTGACCGGGAACCACCCGACGGCCTCGCGGAGGCCGGGTTGCCCGACGGCCTCGCGGAGGCCGGGTTGCCCGACGGCCTCGCGGAGGCCGGGTTGCCCGACGGCCTCGCGGAGGCCTTTGCCCACCTCGGACGCCTCCGGTTCGACCACTACATGGAGCTGGCGCTCTACGCGCCCGCTTCGGGGTTCTTCGCCACCACCGGTGGGGCCGGACGCCGGGAGGGTGACTTCATCACCAGCCCCGAGGTCGGCCCTCTCTTCGGGGCCGTGCTCGCCGACCACCTCGACGAGCTGTGGGAACGACTCGGTCGGCCCGAACCGTTCACCGTGGTCGAGTGCGGTGCGGGCCGGGGCGCACTGGCGATCTCGGTGCGAGCGGCCCGGCCCCGCTGTGCACCGGTGCTGCACTGGGTGATGGTCGAGCGCAGCGACGCCCTGCGCGCCGAGCACGGCCGGCACCTGGAGCTCACACCCGTGGTCCGGCCCGGTGCCGGCGCGTCGCCGGGACACGATGCCGAGTCGACC
>JAGQSZ010000497.1 GCA_020439285.1 Microthrixaceae bacterium | reverse complement strand
TCCGCCGAGGAACCCTGGGTACAAGCCCTGATCCAGGATCGGTACTCGACCTTGTCCGACCGCCAGGATGAGGTCAGCACCATCAGCCAGGCAGCGGGGAAGATGTTGGGCTCGTCCAACAACGCAGCGGTGGAGGCTCATTCCTTGCTGCGCAACACGATTAGGAAAACGAGGGCAGACCTCGCCAACGGATACGCCAATGGGCAGTCGGGATTCTCCTGGACAGCTACCGCTGCTGGCGCGGCGTCGGGGTTGAAGAAGGGCGTCATCGGTGCTGGCATCGGCGCTGTGGGAGCAGGACTGGTCAGCGGACTGTGGAACGACAAGTTTCCCGACGACGTGAAAGAGGCGATGGACACCCGCCTGGATGACGCCGCCTCCAAAGCCAAAGCGGCACTTGGTGAAGCCGACGATGATGTGGAGCGTTTCAACGACGCCGTGAGCGAGTTCGGTGGCGGGACACGCGGCGGGGAGGGTGTCCTCGACAAGGCGAAGGACGTCATCGGGGACGTATGGAACAAGATCACTGGCGCTGTTGGTGACCTGATCCCTGACCATATTCCGGGGACGGATGGTGACCTCGACCCCCTGGGCAAGCTCACGGAC
>JAGQSZ010000496.1 GCA_020439285.1 Microthrixaceae bacterium | reverse complement strand
GGGCCCGGCAGCTGGCGCGAAGCGGCGGGCTTCTTGTCCAGGAACATCTGCGTGGCCGAGAAGAACACGAACACCGCGAACACCAGCGCCAGCGCCGCGCCCTTGAGCACGGCGAACACGCCCAGGCTGGCCACCATGGCGCCCAGCACGATGCCCGGCGCCAGCAGCTTGACGATGTCCCAGCGCACCGCGCCCTTCTTGTGGTGCGCCCGCACGCTGCTGACCGAGGTGAAGATGATGGTCGCCATGGAGGTGGCGATGGCCATCTTCACCGCCAGTCCAGGCGCCACGCCGCGCGCGCCCAGGATGGCCGACAGGAAGGGCACCATGATCATGCCGCCGCCGATGCCCAGCAGGCCGGCCAGAAAGCCGGTGGCCAGCCCCAGCAAGGCAAGTTCGACGATCAGCATGGGTTCGATGGGCATGGCAGGGGGCGCTCGCAAAGACGGGCGCCGCAGGCGCCCGGTTGGGAATGAAATGGCAGGGAAACCCTTGTCTGGCTGGCGTAGGCAGCTATGAAAAACGCAGCTTTTGCAAGGCGGGCAAGGGCTTGGGAAGAGGTGTCTGCGAATGCCACCGGGCCGTCATCCTGAACGCGGGGGTTCAGGTG
>JAGQSZ010000004.1 GCA_020439285.1 Microthrixaceae bacterium | reverse complement strand
GCACCATCCACATAGCAACCGAAAAGGTCGACGACGGGCCGATCCTCGCTCAAGAAGAAGTGCCTGTCCTCGACGGTGACGATGAGGCCACGCTCCACGAGCGGATCAAGACTGTCGAACGTCGCCTTTACGTCGACACGCTCCGCTCATTCCTGGAAGATCTGGCCGAGAATCCAGCGTGACGCAACAACTGCTCCGGGCCCTTGAAAGTGGAGTCCGTCTGGGCGAAGCGTCACTCCGTCCTCCTCGACCCGACACGTGTCGCGGTCCGGACACATCCACTTGTCGAGAGGGAAGCTCGCGGCCTTCGGATTATTGGAAGTGACTTCAGCAATCGTCTTGTTCAGACAATCAGTTCGGTCATCTGATTCCGTTGACCTGGTGCCCCCGAAATGCTGGTAGACCAGCGGGGCTATCACCACAGCGGCACCCGTGGACGACAGCCGTTCGATCTCGTCGTTGAGTGCTTGGGTGTACCACTGCAGATATGTCGGATCACACCAGCTTGAGCCTGGCTCGGGCTGGCGGCTTCCAACTCTGAAAACCAAAACTGCGTCTGGCTTTACGCGGTCAACCAAAGACGCCTGTTTTGCGATCCACGCGTCGCAACGAGCTACGGCATCTTGACCTGTTAGCCCCGGGTGGCCATCAGCTTCGAACCGGGTTCCGCCGAGTCCACATCCAACCAGGCTGCTGGCGCTTGCAGAAATACCCATCTTGGCTGCCTGCGAGGTGAACCCTTTGGTGAGGTCATACGCCAGAGAGTCGCCGAACAACAGCACTCGTGGCTGGCGGTCCGGCGGCCGTGGTAGAGGTAGTTGTATCCCAACAGGCGGAGGGACCGTGGTGGTTTCCTCGATCAGAGGAGGTTGTTCGCCGGGTGATTCGTCGCCCACCGGCTGCTCTGTTGTCGTGGTGGTGGTGGGGTCGGTCTCGGGTGCGTCGGTGATGATGCTCATAGCTTCGTCACCCCCACGGTTCGCGTGGTGACGCGCCTCCGCAGTCGCACTAGTTGAAAGTGCGAGCGACCCTGCCACCAACAGAAATGCTGATCCCAGCAGAGCACCTCTGGGAGCGATCTTGAGCCCATGTGTACGGATGGGGCGTTCGACGAAACGAAGAGACAAAGCCGAGATCGCCAAGCTGATGAGAATTGCCGTGATCACAACGATCGCTCGTGGACTCGATCGCATCGCTCGTTCCACAGTCAACTTGACGGGTATGTGCCACAGATACAGGCCGTAGCTCACGCCACCCAACCAAACCAATGGTCGTGACGCCACCACGCCTTGGATCATCGCTCCGACGGTACTAACGGCGTCCGCCCGGCGAGTCGGATCACTGTCAGTATCAACAGGGGCACCGCCTTTGTTCGCCAGGGCCGCGGTCAACAGAATCACTACAGCGATTTCGAACCCAGGCATCAACAACCACCGAAGAGGGCTCCAGTTGGTCGAACCATCGACCAAGACAAAGGCGGCGATCATTACAGCGAATGCAGGAACTACGAATAGGCGCGCGGTGGACACGAGTCTGTCGCGGATACTGGGAACGCAAGTCAGATAGCCGACGCCGGCTCCAAGCAGGACGGCGCCGATCCGGGTGTCTGTACCCAGGTAGACACGCTCGAAGTTCCCGGTGGCCGCCAAGATCAACACCCCGGTCGTCCACGAGACGACGGCCGCACCCAGCAGGACCCATGCAACTCGAAGTCGACGCCGCGTAATTGAGAACAGGGCCGTCATGGCCAACGGAAACACGACGTAGAACTGTTCCTCGATCGAGAGCGACCACATGTGACGCAGAGGCGACTCGACCGCGTACTGGGTCCAGTAGTTGCTGCCAGACAGGATCGTCTGCCAATTCGCTACATAGAAGACCGTCGCCCACATCTGTGCAGTCACATCTGTTGGCAGCGCAACCTTTTCCGGATACCACCACAGATACAGCGCGACCCCGGCGAGGAACACCACCAGAGCTGGCAGCAACCTACGTGCTCGCCTCCGCCAGAAGTTCCGCAAGTTGATCCTGCCTGTGTTGGCCCGCTCATGAACGATGATCCGGGTGATCAAGAATCCCGACAGAACGAAGAACAGATCGACGCCCAGCCAGCCGCCTTTGAGAAGATCGAAGTGGAACAAGACGACGACTAGGACACCGATTCCCCTGTATCCGTCGAGTTCAGGGATGTGACGGGTCGTGGGCCTTGAGCCCTGGTGGAGGCTGTGGTCGACGCTGTAATCGGCGTCGCAGTTTGGAGGATTGGGCATCAGTGAAAGTGCTGGATTCGCTACATGTCGTTGTCGGTGTGGTGAACCAACAAGACTACGATGGCTTGAGCACTAGATAGTGCAGTTG
The DNA here is from genome assembly GCA_020439285.1 of Microthrixaceae bacterium. Taxonomy (GTDB): domain Bacteria; phylum Actinomycetota; class Acidimicrobiia; order Acidimicrobiales; family Microtrichaceae; genus JAGQSZ01. Next base: position 43,995 of record JAGQSZ010000004.1, on the reverse strand, counting down.
GTTCTGTTGTCATCGACGACGATACGGCCCTGGAAAGCGCCACCTGACGTCGAATCGGGCATCGAATCCGACTTGTCGGAAGTCGTCAACACCGAATCCCGACATGCCAATTCCCGGACACTACTTGGAGTCTTCCTCATCATGACTGAGTCAACGAAGCGCCGTGCATTGCTGTCGGCTTATGACAAGACCGGCGTGGTCGAACTTGGTGCGGCGCTCGTCGAACTCGGTTGGGAACTGGTGTCCTCGGGCGGCACCGCCAAAGTGTTGGCCGAAGCCGGATTGCCGGTCATCCCCACGGGTGACATCACCGGGTTTCCAGAGATGCTCGGCCACCGGGTCGTGACACTGCACCCGGCTATCCACGGTGGAATTCTTGCTGACCGTACCGATCCGGAACACGTCGCCGACATGGAGACCTACCAGATCACCCCGATCGATCTTGTGGCGACCAACCTGTATCCGTTCTCGTCGGATCCTTCCATCGAGTTGATCGACATAGGGGGCCCGGCGATGGTGCGCGCTGCGGCCAAGAACCACTCGCAGGTGACCGTGTTGGTTGACCCTGGCGACTACGGCACTGTGTTGGAGGAACTCCGATCCCAGGGCGACGTGAGCGAAGCGACCCGGCGTCGACTCGCTCGATCAGCCTTTGCTCACACGGCAGCGTATGACGCGGCCATCGTCGAATGGTTCGACGCTGGTTCAGACGCTCCCGCGGGAGCGCCGGAGGCCGTGTTGCCATCCACGCTGCACCTGTCAGCGACCCGCAAAGAGATACTCCGCTACGGCGAGAACCCGCACCAACAAGGTGCCCGTTATTCGCTTCCCGGCGGAGGTTGCTGGGACTCAGCAGTCCAACTCAACGGCAAAGAGATGTCGTATCTCAATGTGTACGACTCCGACGCCGCGTGGCGTTTGGTCCACTCGCTCGGTGACGAACCCGCAGCGGTGGTAATCAAGCACGCCAACCCGTGCGGTGCCGCTGTCGCAGCGGACATCACAACTGCGTACACCCGAGCCCATGAGTGCGATCCGACCTCCGCGTTCGGCGGGATCGTTGCGCTCAACCGGACGGTCCCGCTGTCATTGGCAGAGGCGCTCGCCCCTGTGTTCACCGAGGTGGTCATCGCTCCTGGTTTCGATGACGATGCACTCGAGGTATTGCGGTCCAAGAAGAACCTTCGAGTCCTGCTGACCCAGGCTCCGGTCGTGCCACCACTCGACATCCGCACCATCTCGGGCGGATTGTTGGTCCAGACAGCGGACTCGGTCTCGATGGATCGCTCTTCGTGGAGTGTCGTGACTGAGCGCCAGCCAACCGAAGCCGAGTGGATAGATCTGGAACTCGCGTGGAAGTTGGTTGCCAGGGTTACCTCCAACACGATCGTTCTGGTCAAGGACGGTCAGGCTGTCGGCATCGGTGCCGGTCAACAGAACCGTCGCGACGCTGGACGTATCGCAGCGGAGAAGGCCGATGGCCGTGCGGTAGGTGGAGCATGCGCATCGGATGCGTTCTTCCCGTTCCGCGATGGACTTGATGCAGCGGCCGAAGCCGGCGCCACAGCGGTAATCCAACCCGGCGGCTCAATCCGGGATGAAGAGGTAATCGCTGCCGCTAATGAACAGGGCCTGGCGATGGTGTTCACCGGGGAACGCCATTTCAAGCACTGATACGAGTCGGACTGGGAGCGACAGCCCCGTCAGTGTCCTACCATCCTGAGGTGCCTTCGAGACGACGACACCTCACTTTCGCATCGCTGTTCATCGCCGCTCTGGTGACGATTTCTGGTTGCGGCAGCGAGACCGCGACAGACGGGACCGGCGATCGGTCCACGACGACACTCTCAACCGCGGAGTTGAAAGACTTCTGCATCGCCGTCAAGGCGTTGGACGGTACCGATGGAACGACTGACGAGTCCGTCGTTCTGGAGGTGCTCGACGATGTGGTTCGCACCGCACCAGAACCAGTCCGTGAGGATGTCCGGACTCTGACCGACAACCTCATCATCGACAACTATCCCAGTGGGAAAACCGAGTCCATGAAGCGCTCATCGGTGCAGGACGGCGCCGCTGCCGGTCAACGACTGGGCGCCTTCGTCGAAGAACACTGTGGCGTGAGCGCTAACGGGTAGGGACGTGGCGGTCAGGGCCACCTGAGCCCTGCGAGCCGTAACAGTTCGATTGTCTCTCGAAGAGGCAGACCGATGACTGTTGACGGAGCACCCGCGATGCTCTCGACCATGAACTCGCCGATGCCTTGAATAGCGTAAGCACCTGCCTTACCGACAGGTTCACCTGTGGACACGTACCATTCGATCTCGTCTTCGGTGAGTTCGCAGAAACGCACTGTTGCGCGCGCAATGAAACTGTGTTCGATGCCGTCCAGATCGAGAGCAACGAGGCTCGTCAGCACCTCGTGGGGACGACCAGACAACGATCTCAACATCGTGCTCGCGTGAGAGTTGTCCTCGGGTTTTCCGAGGATCTCGCCATCGAGAACCACGGACGTGTCAGCGCTGATGATGATCGCTCCCGTGGGAGCGTCTCTGACAGCTGATGAGTTCACGACACGATGAGCCTTGTCGAGAGCAACCCGCAGCACGTATTCGCTCGGCGACTCACCTGGCAAAACGGTCTCGTCCACGTCAGCAGCTATGACGAGCGGATCAATACCGATCCGTTTCAACAACTCCAACCGGCGCGGAGATGCCGATGCCAGAACCACCGAGGTCGACTTGGGTTCGGTCATCCGCCCGACACCAGCGCCTCAGCGCCACGGGGCAACGCCGGGATAGCGAGTGGGTCGTCGAGCCACCCTTCTGGCAGGGCGACGCGTCGCTGAGCGCTCGAATGACTCCGGTGGATCCGCTCGACACCATCGGGTGCCTCCAGCGTCGGATCCAGGTCGTCGAGTACTGCCTCGATCTCGGCGAGGGTCGATGTCTGAGCAGCTCGGCGCCGGATCTCAGGGCCTACCGCATAGCCCTTCAGATACCAAGCCAGGTGCTTGCGGAAATGGCTCAAGCGGGAGTCGTCTCCATCCCATTCGATGATCAGCTCCAGATGCCTGCGGATTGTCGCCACGACCTCGCCAAGCAGCGGGACTTCTGGGATCGGTGATCCAGAAAACGCTGCGTCCAGGTCACGAAACAGCCACGGGCGCCCCAGACATCCACGGCCGATCACTACACCGTCACAGCCGGTCTGGTTCACCATCGCCAGAGCATCACCAGCGGTGAAGATGTCACCGTTGCCAAACACAGGGATCGAAGTGATCGCGGACTTCAACTCGGTGATCCGATCCCAATGCGCTGGCGGCGCATAGTGCTGCAACGCCGTGCGTGCATGCAACGCGACAGCGGCCACACCTTCGGCTTCGGCGGTGCGAGCCGTGTCCATGAACGTCAGATGATCATCGTCGATACCCAAGCGGAACTTCACCGTCACTGGCACCGCGCCATTGGACTCGCCATCAGCTGCGGATACGGCTGCTTTGATCACCTGGGCCAGGAGCCTTCGCTTGTAGGGGAGTGCGGCTCCGCCACCGTTGCGTGTCACTTTCGGGGCGGGGCAACCGAAGTTCAAATCGATGTGGTCGACGAGCCCTTCGCTCACGAGCCTGCGAACTGCTCCACCCAAGGTCACCGGATCGGTGCTGTACAACTGGAGCGACCGGACCTTCTCAGATGGATGGAATCGTGCGAGTGCCCATGAGGCGCGGTGCCCTTCGAGCAGCGCCCGAGCGGTGACCATCTGGTTCACGAAAAGACCGCCACCGAACTCTGCACACAGCACCCGGAATGGTGCGTCGGTCACGCCAGCCATTGGCGCCAAGATCACGGGCGGGGCCAGTTGGATCGGCCCGATTCTCGGAACTCGGGAGTCGTCGACGCCGGAACCCGGTTCGGGATCTTGGTCTGACGATTGGCTGGTGATCTGGGTCATGGGCAGGCGGTGAGGTTCATGATGTGGCAGGACAGTCAAACGGGGCTGCTTGGATTCTGGCTTGGGCAGGAGTAACCTGTAACGCAATGGCAATCAACCGCGGCCTCCTCCTTCTGACCTAGGCGAGCTTCCAAGAGCAGCTCGCCGAACCTCCTGTGCAATCGCAGGAGGTTCTTTGGTTTTCGGGAAAGGTTACGGGTGTCGCCGTTACCAGCGCCCAAAGCGCAACACAACATTACGAAACAGCACACACGAACGAACAGTCAGGAACTCCAATGGCCGAAGTAGTACAGACGAAGACGATGCCCTTCGAGAAGTACCGGCCCTTCCTTCCCTTCGACGGCCCGGGCGGCGGACTTGCATCTCGCACCTGGCCAGACAAGCGGATCGAGGCCGCACCAACGTGGTGTTCGGTCGACCTCCGTGACGGAAACCAGGCATTGATCGACCCCATGGACCCGGTGCGCAAGATGCGCATGTTCAAGACCTTGGTCGGCATGGGTTTCAAGGAGATCGAAGTCGGCTTCCCCTCGGCATCCCAGACTGACTATGACTTCATCCGTCAGTTGATCGAAGAGGACCTGATCCCCGATGACGTGACAGTGCAGGTTCTGGTCCAGTGTCGTCAGGACTTGATCGAACGTACCTATGAGGCGCTCGCTGGTGCGCCCAAGGCGATCGTTCACTTCTACAACTCGACCTCGGCTCTGCAGCGTCGAGTGGTTTTCCGCAAGGACAAGGCCGGAATCACAGACATCGCAGTCAACGCTGCACGTCTGGTTCGCAAGCTTGAACACACCATCAGCGGTACCGAGATCCGTTACGAGTACTCACCCGAGTCATTCACCGGAACAGAGCCCGAGTACGCGGTCGAGATCTGCGCCGCGGTCATGGACGCACTCGAATTGGATTCGACCGAGAAGCTGATCATCAACGTTCCCGCAACAGTCGAGATGTACACCCCGAATCTGTATGCAGATGTGATCGAGTACATGCATCGCAATCTGCCCAATCGGGATCAGGTGATCCTGTCGCTCCACCCACACAATGACCGGGGGACAGGCGTTGCTGCTGCTGAGTTCGGTCTGATGGCCGGCGCTGATCGCATCGAGGGGACCTTGTTCGGCAACGGCGAGCGCACCGGCAACGTCGATATCGTGACCTTGGGACTCAACATGTTCACCCAAGGTGTTGACCCCCAGCTCGACTTCTCCGACATTGACGCGTTGCGTCGCACCGCGGAGTACTGCAACCGTCTGCCGGTCCATGAACGGCACCCCTATGTAGGCGACTTGGTTTACACGGCGTTCTCGGGGTCCCACCAGGACGCGATCAAGAAGGGCCTTGAGGATATCGGTGACGAGTACGGGGCTTGGGAGGTCCCGTATCTGCCGATCGATCCCAGTCACTTGGGCCGTACCTACGAGGCCGTCATCAGGGTAAACAGCCAGTCCGGCAAGGGTGGCGTGGCCTATGTGATGAAGAGCGAGCACGGTCTGGACCTGCCAAGACGGCTGCAGATCGAGTTCTCCAAGCAGGTTCAACACGTCGCCGAGGACAGCGGTACTGAGATAAGCCCCCAGGTGATGTGGGACAACTTCGAGGCGACCTATCTAGCAGAGAACGCTGGCGAGGTGCACCTACGTTCCGCAGAGGTGACCACGACAGACGACGGTGCAACCGTTACGGCTCAGATAACCATCGGAGATCAACCGGTGACCGTGCAAGGTAAGGGTGGAGGCCCAATCTCGGCGTTCATGCATGCGTTGGCTGCAGATCCGGTGATCGGAGCGAACGGTTTCTCACTCGATGTCGTCGATTACGCCGAACACGCCATCGCTGTCGGGGGTGTGTCGGGAGGATCCGACGCGACCGCTGCCGCGTACGTCGAGGCCAAGTCCAACACGGGTCAGGTGTACTGGGGAGTTGGTCTCCACGAGAGCATCCTGACTGCATCGATGCGAGCAGTTGTTTCGGCGCTTAATCGGCACCGTAGGGCTGCCGTCGCCAGGTAGTTGCTATCGCCCTGTGGTGATGTAGTTGGTCAGCTGCTCGCGCTCACGCTCGAGTTCAGTCAGGCGTGACTTGACGATGTCGCCAATGCTGACGATTCCGATGAGCTTGCCTTGCTTCATCACCGGCAGGTGCCTGGTGCGGTGAAATGTCATTGCTTGTGCAAGTTCCTCGGTGGTGTCATCAGGCCCACAGGTCCACACTTCGGCGGTCATAGCCGTGGTGACCGGTTGATTCAACACGGCATGACCAAACAGTGCGATTGCGTGGACCACGTCACGCTCAGAGAGGATGCCCTCGATGCTTTCGCCATCGTTGGTTACGACTAGCGCACCAATTCGACGACGGCGCAGTTCGTCGGACGCGTGAGCCAGAGTTTGGTCCGGCGTCACCGTTGCGACGTCTGATCCCTTGTCCTTGAGGATTCCAGAAACCCGCATAGTCCACCCCCGGTATGCGAAGCCCGCCATTACGGCTGTTGAGCCAAGGCTAGCCTGCGACGATTGAAGATGTGTCGCAGAATGCGGCCACGTCGGGTAAGTGCCAAGTGTCATCATTGCATTCTCAGTAGGGATGACTTGGGGTCAGATCGGATTAGGTGGAGGATCAGTTCATGGGCGACGGAGAACTGAAGGTAGGAGTACAGCTTCAACCCCAGGGTTCGAGCGTTGAATCAATCTTGGAAGCTGCTAGGTGTTTTGATGAAATGGGCGTGGACTCACTATGGATCTGGGACCATTTCTTCCCGATCTACGGAGCGCCGGACGCCGGCAGCTTCGAGTCATACACGTTGATGTCGGCGATGGCCGTCGCTACACAGCGGGCCACGATTGGGGCACTGGTGACAGGGATCGGCTATCGCAACCCGAACCTGCTCGCTGACATGGCTCGCACGATCGACCACCTGTCCAACGGGCGTTTTGTACTCGGCGTCGGCTCCGGCTGGTTTGAGCGTGACTACCAGGAATACGGCTTCGAGTTCGGCTCCGCTGGTGACAAGCTAAAGACCCTTGAACGGTCCTTGGGGACAATCAAGGACCGCATCGCAGTGTTGAACCCTTCGCCGGTAGGACCGCTACCGATCCTGATCGGGGGTAGTGGCCCCAAAGTAACGCTGCGGATTGTTGCTGAGCATGGTGATGCGTGGAACTCCTTCGGTCCGCCCAAGGAGTTCGCCCGGCTTAACTCCATTCTCGATGAGTGGTGCGACAAGGTCGGCCGAGATCCTTCGACGATCGAGAGGACTGTCGCGATCTCGGCAGATGAGATCGCATTGGCGTCTGAGTTCCGTGAGGCTGGAGCGACGCACCTGATTCTTATGCTTGCTCATCCGTTTGAGACCGATGAGGTCGAGGAGCTGCTCGCAGTTCGATAAAGGCGACCACATTTCGGATTCCGGGTTGAAAGGCGATCGGCCCGTCGGAGCGTTGGTCAATCAGCCAGCGTGTCGTTGATGCCCGTATCCCGACCCTTGGGGGTGGACGACGAAGTTGACTTGGATCCCGATGTAGTTGTGCCCGACTCATCTGAGGATGAATCTCCGGGCGAGTTGGAGGATCCTGAGCTTGTCGCACCGGTACCGGCATCGGCTTCAAGGCGTGTCATGTTGGCGACCAGGTCAGGGCAGGGACCGGTCACGCTCTTTTCCGCCAGCACCCTGCGAACTGACGCTTCGACCTGCCCGGCCGGTATCCGGCCGGAAGCTATTGCATTGGTCAGACGCTCATGGGCCTTCGGAATGGAATCGGCACCTGAGACCAGCGCGATGTCAGCGCCAGCTGCGATGGCTTTCTCCGCTGCTTCGTCTTGAGGCGTGGTCGCAATGATTGCTCCCATGCCGAGTGAGTCGGTTATGACCAAGCCTTTGAAACCTTCAGTCCCTCGCAACTCATTGGTGATAGCCGCGGCCGAAATTGATGCAGGCTCATTTGGTTGTGTCAGGTCCGGAACGACAGAGTGCGCAACCATGACTCCCTTGGCCCCTGCCTTGAACGCTTCTTGGAAGGGGAGGATGTCCTTCAGACGTAGCTGATCGATGGGCTCCAGGGCCGAGAGCTTGTCATGCGGGTCAGACTTACCTCCGCCGATTCCCGGCCAGTGTTTCACCACTGCAATCACACCGGCATCCTGGACTGCCCTGACGATCGCTGTGACGAACGAGGCGACAACGGTGGGTTCATCGCTGAATGACCGGGTTCCTAGTCCAGATCCGCTACCGACGTCGGCAACTGGGCCGAACATCATGTTGAAGCCAAGCTTCTTCATCTCGACTGCATACTCACCCATCATCTTGGCCGCTGCTTCGGGTGAGCCATCGGTCTTGGTACCCGATGCCTTTGAGCTCTTTCCGCCAGAAGCCATCTCTGCTGCCGAGGGAAGGATCTTGATTGCGTTCGCCAAACGCTGAACCGTGCCGCCTTCCTCGTCGCTGCCTACGAACGGAGTGATGGCGGCATCCTTGACTGCTGCCGCCACCTTTTCTCCGATGTCCTTGGGCTGGCCACCCTTCAATCCGAAGCCGCCGACGGTGCCGTTCTTCAAGGCCTCTTTTGCAAGGTCAGGTGTGGTCACCATGACCATGAGGAGCTGGCCCGCCTTGGCTGATGCTGGCAGCGTTTCTGCACAGTCGGGAACCGGAGCCGTGGTCGAGGTGGTCGATGTGGTGGTGACCCGATCAGCCCGTACTTGTTGGCCTGTGGTCCCAGTGCAAGCTGCGACCAATGACGCCGCCGCGAGAACAGAGGTCACGAGTACTTTTCGCTGGCGACTCATCGGGTCGACCTTAGTGGGTGTGCCCTGATTCGTGAGAGGAGAGTCGACGAAGTGCTTTCGGGATGGCCTCACTCCGAGGCGAGTGTGGTGAGGTCGAGGGGCCACGACACATCCAACTTTGACCCGGCAGGTAGACGAGACCAGATCGTGACCAGACGTTGGACACCATCAATGGCGGCTTCGATTTGAGCATCGTCGATGGAGTCGAGCACAGCACCTGCCCCTGCCCCTGCCCGTGCTCGACTCCGGACACCTGCGGCAGTGTTCGGGCCATCACCAAAGATGTTTGCCACAGCGTTGCTGAGTTGTTTGGAAATGATGATTCCGGGTGGCAGATCAGATGCTCGTTCGAAGTCTGGGTACCCAGTTTCAGAGAGCCGAGCGCCCCATTCGCCGTCACTCAAGCCGAATGCTGACTCAACAACGAGGTACGGGAGATCATGGTTCGGAACAATGATCGTTTGTACCACTGAGCCGTCATCACGGGTTCCCCACACGGTTGCGCGGCGTGGGTTGTCGCCCTTGATGATCCGAAGGTCCACGTATCTCATTATGCAGGCAGCCTCATTGCCGCTGCTGACTGCTGGAGGAACCCACGCGGGCTCGGCGCGCAATAGCCTCGCGTTCGTGCAGCCATCAACTGAACAGAATCATGGTATTGAAACCGAGTTGGATCCGTACGCAGGATTCACCGGAACGGTCGGTCGTGTCTACGCAACCTCGGAACCTGGATGGAAGGACAGGACCACGGCACCAGAAGGTGCTCCGAACGTGATCGTCATGCTTTGCGACGATCTCGGCTACTCCGATATCGGATGCTACGGATCCGAGATTCCAACACCGAATCTCGATCGCATAGCCGAAGAAGGTCTTCGCTACACCGACTTCCATTCGACTCCGATGTGTTCACCCACTCGAGCTGCACTGTTGACGGGTCTCGAACCTCACCGGGCAGGTTTGGGATATGTAGCGCATGCCGATGCGGGTTTCCCCGGGTACGCAATGCAACTCACAGATCTGGCACCGACTCTGCCGGAACTTCTGCGAGACAACGGGTACCAGACCTTGATGCTGGGCAAATGGCACCTGACCAAGGACAGTGAGCAAAACGACGCGGGAGATCGCTCATCGTGGCCGCTACAAAAGGGATTCGATCGGTACTACGGATTCCTTGACGCCTTTACCAACCTGCATCAGCCCCACCGACTCTTCGAAGACAACCACGCCATTGACACAGATGAATTCCCTGAGGGCTATTACCTCAGCGACGACCTGACTGATCGGGCGATCTCGATGATCCGGGAGTCCAAGGCTTCAGATCCCACGAAACCGTTCTTCATGTATTTCGCCCACGGTGCTGTTCACGCCCCGCTTCATGCGAAGGAACCCGATATCGAACGGCACGCCGATCGCTATCGCGAGGGTTGGCAGGTGATTCGGGAGCGGCGTTACCAACGCCAGTTGGAACTCGGTGTGATCCCTGAAGGTGCCTTGTTGTCGGACGCGCCCGACAACGACCACGACAGCATCCAGGTCTGGGACGACCTTGATGATGAGCGCAAGCTCCTCTTTGCCAAGTACATGGAGGTGTACGCGGCGATGGTCGACAACATCGACCAGAACGTCGGGCGCCTCCGCGAGGCGTTGGAACAGATGGGCGAGTGGGACAACACACTCTTCATCTTCACCTCTGACAACGGCGCATCCCGCGAAGGTGAGGCCGAGGGGACAAGTGCCTACATGCGCACTCTGCACTTCGAGCGGACCGGGTTGCCCGAGCCCTTCGAGGAAGACTTCGCCCGGGTTGATCGGATCGGTGGTCCGACCACTTACCCCCATTACCCACGCGGTTGGGCCTGGGTCGGCAATACACCGTTCCGCTACTACAAGATCAACGCCCACCGTGGCGGGCATTCGGTGCCCTTCGTCGTGTCGTGGCCAGCGCGAATTTCTGACCGGGGCCAGATCAGAAACCAGTACATGCACATCACGGACCTGTTGCCGACCCTGTTGCAGTTGACCGGCACGCAGCGTCCTGCGGAACGCAATGGCAAACCGGTACTCGAGTTGACAGGTGAAGACCTGAGCCAGACTTTGTTCAGCGGTTCGACGGCTGGGAGGTCCTCTGACGTGGTCTTTGAGTGTGAGGGCCACCGAGGGTATCGGTCAGGTGAGTGGGAAGCCGTGGCGCGACACGAACCCCGCACTGCATTCGATGATGACATGTGGGAACTGTTCGATATGGCAAGTGATCCTTCGCAAGTCAATGACCTGGCATTGCAGCACCCTGAGATCCTCGAGCGGCTCAAGGTGTCGTGGGAGTCGGCCGCCTGGCAGAACCAGATCTACCCGTTGGACGAGGGGACCGGCCTGCGGTTCCTCCTGCGCCCTCCGGGAACAGAGCGTTTCGATGAGCCGCTGACTCTCTTTGCTGGTATGCCGACCCTTGACCGCTGGCGATCACAACGTCTTATTCTGTGGCGGGATTTCGACGTTACTGCTCGCGTGACTCTGGCTGATGGGGACTGTGGAGTCCTCTTCGCACACGGCGACCAGTCCGGTGGCTACGCCATGTACATAGACGTGAGCGGTGAACTCCTTTTGGTCCACAACGGCTATGGGATCGAACGTCAACTGCGTGGGCCGAGAGTTGAACCGGGTGACCATGAACTGACCCTTCGGGTGACGTGTCCCGGCGAATACCGCTGGGACATGGCGATTCTCGTCGATGGTGAAGTGGTTGCTTCGGGTGACGGATTCCGCCTGCTAATGGCGATGTCTCCGTTCAACGGAATCGACGTGGGTGTTGACCGACGGTCACCCGTCAGTTGGGACATCTACCAGCGACACGGGTGCTTCCGGTTCAGCGGTGACCTGAGAAGCGTCACCTATTCACCCGGTGACCCTGCTCCCGATAGCCCCATGAACTTCATCGAGTTGCTGCGCGACTGGGGTCGACAATTCGAGTGATTGAGGTTGAGAGTTCAACCACGGATCGTTCCAACACTCGCGTCCGCGGTACCGTGCCAAGCGACCGCCAGTCACCCGTGCCGACGCGCCATTCGACTCTCCAGAGCACCGATACCGAACCAACCCACGATTCAGACGAAGCGCTGGCTTTCGAGGACTGCCGATAGCGCATGGTGCACGACTCGGGACGGGTGGCCTGACGGCGAGCTGAGAGTCCCAGAGTGGGATCAAAGGGTTTTCCTGGCCCGGTACACAACTCGAAAACGGCCGTCGGTTCACCGGTGTATGTGCGGAGACCGAACGGCTCCGCTCGCACCTCGGCCGTTATTCCCGAGACGGTAAGTAGAGCGTCGACGCGATGCCAATGCTGAGATGGAATCGAGATGAACACCGGTTCGTTTACCGGCACAGCGGAGCCAGGTGGGGGACTCTGGGCCAGCACCGGTTCGGGAAGTCTGGTGAGCATGCTGCGCGCCAAGCGTGACTCCAGGTCGCCCGCGTCCAGTCGCTGAACCGCCCATGCATCCACCAAGTCCACACCGCATTGCCTGACCATGATCTCGACCTCGCTCAACGGAGCGGCGTCAGGCGTCGTGGTCAGAAGGTGAGTCGCAAGGACTTCGGAGAGTCTGTCCAGGAAGGGAGTCCTGGCGTGGTTTCCGAGCGCGGCTACCAGCCACTCGAGTTCCCCGTCAGTCAGTCGGAGATCGCGGCATGCAGGTGCTGCGGGCTTGGCAGCAGTATTCGTTCCTGCCGACTTCTTCTTGGTCGCCTTGGTCTTGGTGACCCGACGACGAGACTGGGCAACCTTCTTGGTGTTACCGGAACCGAGATTGCGAAAGATTGTTGTTAGAACATCACCGCGACCGACGATCGTGCTGGTGGATCCGCTTTCTCCGGCTCCGGCCGTGGGTGCTGCGCCAAACGCCGTGATGACGATGGCCGCTATTAGGCCCACAGCGGTTTTGACGGGCGGTGATGATCGGCTCAGACGCATGGGTCCTCCGTCCCGGTAGCGAAAATCTCCCGATCCAGCCCGACGAGTTCTTCGAGCCTCCATGGAGAGTCCGGTCCACCGGTTGATCTGCGAGCTATTCCCACTCCAACGTGTTTGCTTACTGCATCGTCGAGCACAGCCCCAGTGGTGGAATCAATCTGAATCCCCGGTGAGTATTCGCAGAATTCGAAATCGATGGATCCGTCATCACGTAGGGTAGATCTGGCGAGGTGGTGTTTGTAGGTCGTGCCGTTGGGCGCAGCCACAGTGCGGGTGTGCTCATTGATGGGTTCAGTGACCAATGCTCTGATCACATCGGAATCAAGAACAGTTCCGATTGCAACTACCGCAGCCCAGCGCTGTCTTATCTCACTACCTGGATCCAGCGCTGCCCCAGGGTCAGATGACATTTCTGAAACGACCTGGTCATAGGCGCTCAGCAGGGCAGTGACGACAGCGTCGGTTGAATCCTGGGATGTCTCGTCTTTGGACCCTGGGTGAGTCGACGAATCCCGATCTGGCTCATTGGTGGGGTGGGAGTCCTCGGTGGAGGATGATGCCCCTGCTGATCCCATGAGCCGATCGTCGCTCGATGCCGAACGTAGCGATGTGGCATCCCGAGGCGACTCGGTGTCAAGCGGTGAAACGACGGCAGAGGTCCTGGCATCGCTTGTATCTGATTGGGCGCAGGCGACCATCAGGAGCGTTCCCGTGAGCGCCATCAGAACTATCGGCAGATGACGTGTAAATGCAAACAATTACCCGGCCTCCTCAATAAACATTGAGAGGTTAGGAAAAGTAATGAAACTTCGCAATAAGTGAATCGTGGGCGACTTGATCTGCTAAGCCCCTGATGCGCCATGAGCGTGCTCGAATTGGAGAGTGGTGAACCTGCATTGGCGCGCAAGTAGGGTTGGCCCGTGACTGACTACGTGCTGACTATCGACCTTGGTACATCTGGCCCGAAAGTCGCTGTGTTCTCTGCTCAGGGCGAATATTTCGATGGCCAATTCGAGCCGGTCGAACTGTTGTTATTCGAGGGTGGTGGGGCTGAGCAGCGTCCTGGGGACTGGTGGTCGGCGATCGTGGCCGCCACCAAGCGTCTGGCGGAGCGTGGAAGTATCCCGGACAAGGGCTTCAGTGCTGTTTCTGTCACTTCGCAATGGTCCGGAACGGTGCCGGTGGACTCCAATGGTGAACCACTCGCGAATGCCGTCATCTGGATGGACTCCCGGGGAGCCGAGGACATAGCGAAGATCGCTGGTGGGCGTCTGAGCATCCAGGGCTACGACCCGTTCAAACTACGCAAATGGGTCGCGTTGACCGGCGGCGCACCGTCGTTGTCGGGCAAGGATCCGATCGCCCATATTCACTTTCTCCGTAGGACCCGACCCGACCTCAATTCCGCCACGGCGATGTATCTCGAGCCGAAGGATTGGCTCAACCTGAAACTCACCGGACAAGCCGTCGCCACCTACGACTCCGCGGTCATGACATGGGTGACCGACAACCGAGATCTTTCCAACGTCACCTACGACGATGGCCTGCTCGAAATGGCACGACTCAAGCGGGAGTGGATGCCGGAGTTGGTGGCAGCCACCTCGGTGATCGGATCAGTGACGCCAGAAGCGGCGACAGAACTCGGAATAGCTGCAGGTGTTCCTGTCATCGGCGGAACGCCCGACGTTCAGTCCGCAGCAGTTGGGTCAGGGGCGATCAAGGATTACGAAGGCCACCTTTACCTCGGGACATCGTCGTGGATCTCGTGTCATACCTCTACCAAGAAGACCGACGTACTCAAGGGCATCGCATGTCTGCCGAGCCCACTGCCGGGCCGCTACTTCGTTGCTAATGAACAAGAGACTGCTGGAGCATGCCTCAACTGGTTGAGGGACCAGGTTGTCTACCCGGGTGATCGCTTCGGCGGGGATGGCTGCCCTGAAGACGTGTTCGACAGGGTCAACGAAGTGGCTGGATCTACTGAGCCTGGCTCACGAGGAGTCATCTTCACGCCATGGCTCAATGGCGAGCGCACTCCGGTTGATGACCACACGATTCGTGCTGGTTGGCACAACATTTCGCTGCGCAACAATAGGGCTGACCTGGTGCGCTCGGTGATGGAGGGTGTCGCGTTCAACTCCAAGTGGCTCTTGGATGCCGTCGAGAAGTTCAACGGTCAACAGTTCCCGTACCTCAACGTCGTGGGTGGCGGCGGGGTGTCGTCATTGTGGGCGCAGATCCACGCAGACGTAACGGGACGACGAATACGCAGGGTAAAGGACCCGATCCAGGCCAATGCGCGAGGTGCAGCGCTACTCGCCGGACTGGCATTGGGGGCGATCCGCGTCGAGGACATGGCCGACATGGTCGAGGTGGTCGAGGTCTGTGACCCCAACCCGGCCAATGCAGCTATCTACGAAAAGCACTACGCGGCTTTCGGTTCTATCTATAAGAAGAACCGCGGAATCCACCGGAAACTCAACGGATCTTCGGCTTGATCCGTTCACCGCTGGCGAACTTGCGCTGACCCTCGGCCAGGGAATCGGCATCGGTTCCGAGGCCGATGAACGCCCAACCCTGAGCAAGGGCTTGGCTGCGTGTCATCTCCAGGCCTGCCCACAGCGACCGTAGGGTGCCCTGAACAGCGAGCGGTGGTGAAGAAGCGATGATCGCCGCGAGTGACTGTGCCCCGGTGAGCAGGTCTTCAGCGTCGAAGACCTCAGAGACCAGACCCATGCTCTGTGCGGATTCCGCTGAGATCCGTTCGTTGCTTCCCACCAGTGACATGCGAACGAGTTCACCAAAAGGCATCTTGTGCAACAGATGCAACGGTTCGAAAGTCGCGGTCATGCCGAAGGTGACATGTGGATCGAAGAACGTGGCGTCTCGTGAGGCCAAGATGATGTCGCATTCGCCGAGCATGTAGAACGCTCCGCCACAGGCGATGCCGTTGACCGCCGCGATGACCGGCTTCCACAGATCGTTGGTCTTGGGGCCCAGTTTCTCTCCAGGGTCATCAAAATGGAACGGTGTCGAACCGAACCCGGCGATCCGATCCTCGCCAGCGTCGTCCGCTGCACGGGCGCCGCCGCTGCCATCATCGATCTGTTCGGAGCGATCGATGCCGGTGCAGAACGCCCGGTCCCCGGCGGCGGTCAACACAATGCACCTGACATCGTCATCGTGGCGCATCGATCGCCACAGGCCGTGAAGCTCTTCGACCATTCTGGCGTTGAACGAGTTGAGGACCTCTGGCCGGTTCAGGGTAACGGTGGCGACACCATCGTTTACATCAACGGTGATCGTGTCTAGTTCAGTCATTGCGTTCCCTCCGCGGGGATTGATTCTTGTTGGTCATGACTAGGCCAAGACTCATGAGAAGACATTCACAAACAAGGGTCTTGACCTCGTGGGCGTTCCATTAGATGGTGACATGCACAGATTGACCGTTCTCGCATCCTTGGAGCGCGAATATCGGATGAGCCTGCAGTAACGGGCCGTTTCTCGGACCGTCGCACGCCACCGGGTTTGCCCGCACAGGCAAGGATGCGAGGGCGGTCGACTGCTGTACGGACACGTCGGCTAGGAGCCTGTCACCAACCCTTGAACTCTGGAGCGCGGCGTTCTCCGAATGCAGCGATGCCGTCCTTGAAATCAGCGGAGTTGGTCAGCAGATCCTGGGCGATTGCTTCCTCGTCGAACGCGGTGTTGCGACTCGACTCGAAGGACCGGTTGATGAGCCACTTGGTCAATGCGAGCGCCTTCGTGGGTGCATCGACGAGCCGACCGCTCAGCTCCGAAACGGCGCCGCTCAGTTCCGCCGTCGGGACCACGCGGTTCGCGATTCCGAGCTCGGCGCAACGTTGAGCCGGTACGTCATCGGCCAGGAACATCAACTCCTTGGCGATCTGGGGACCGACTATCCGTGGCAGGAGATAGGCGCCGCCGGCATCGGGGATGATTCCCCGTTTTACGAACACCTCGACCAACTTCGCTGAATCAGCCATGACCACCAGGTCACACGCGAGCACCAACTGTGCCCCGCCGCCTGCCGCGGTTCCGTTGACCGCGGCGATAACCGGCTTCTCACAATCGAGGATCGAAGCGATCAGTCGTTGCCAACCTCGTTTGATCATTCGGCCCGTCTCACCGACGGTCATCCGTGGGGCACCCTCGGGGCGGTCTGGCGCTGGCGCCTGGGGGCCTCCCAGGTTGGCGCCTGTGCAGAAGTGGCGATCTCCTGCTCCTGTGAGGACAACGACGCGAACGGCAAGGTCCGCCGAAGCCCATTCGAAACGTTCGGCCAATCTGTCGCGCATCGCAGCGTTGAGCGAGTTGCCCTGACCCGGAGCGTTGATCGTTATAGCCGCGACTCCGTCGGTGACCTCGTAGAGGATCTGATCGTCCACGTTGGTGGGCGCGCTTGTCGGGTCTGTCATGTCGTCTCCTGTCGGGGGCGCGTTGGTATCGGATTTTCGGCAGCAACTCTGCTGGACCAAACAGTGGTCAGACCCAGCTTTGTGCGCCTCCGCCTGCGGACGGTAGTTGAAAGGCCACCACGAAGGCGTCGGCCTTGCCAGCGTTGGTGTTCGTCCCGAGCGCGCCCGTGGTCGAGCCAGCGATCGTCAGCAGCCCACCCTCGCTGACCGTCATCGAAGTGACCACCTCATCGCCATCTGATCCCAAACGGGTGGTCCACTGAACTGCCCCGGTGGCGGGATCTATTGCCGTTAGAAAAATGTCCTTGGCTCCACCGGGTCCAATCGCCGGATTCAGATCGCCAATCCCATCTATTGCGCTGGCATCGGGACTAGCCGCAGCAGACGTGGTCGTACCAGCGACGTAGATCGTCGAGTCGTGGTAGGCGACGGCTGCAGCGTCGTCATCGAGTTCCCCTCCGGTCTGCAGAGACCACAGGACCGAACCATCAGGCGCGAATGCTGCGATCAGAGCATCCTTGCCGCCCTTGGACGGCTGCGGTCCGTCACCGTCGGTAAGGCCCACGGCGATGAACTGTTGTGTTCCCTCAGCGGGTTCGCCTCCAACGGCGACTGCTCGGAACTCCTCGTTCGCTCCGTAGCCAAATTGGATCAGCCACCGTTGCATGCCTGCCCGGTCGATCATGGAGATCCACGCGTCGCGCCCGCCGCTGCTCTTCGCTCCAAGGTCGCCATCGGTCCATCCGACGAAGTACCCGTTTCCATCAACAGTGCACACTGCTGTTGCCGCGTCGGGTTGGGGAGTGCCGAATTGGCGGATCCAGGCAGTCCCACGGGACAACGAGGTCCGGAAAGCCAACGCATCTCCGAGTCCCAGGCCCCGACCAGTTGAGTCGCCAGCAGCAGGGTAGAGGCCGTCGGTTGTTCCAGAGATGTAGACATTCTGTTCGGCGGCGAGGGTGGAGTTGTCATCTGGGAGTGTCGCCGCAATTCCGGTGACTACCTCATTCGATTCAGCTCCAAATGACTTGATGCTGAATCCGAACAGGTCATCGGCGCCTGAACTGTCGGTTGTCGTATCGCCGCCATGGGCCACTGGTCCGCACCAACCATCGAAGAGCCCGAGCGGCGGGCCAGCGAGGTCACCTCCGGTTAGGCCACACGCGACTGCTTCACTCAGCGGACTCTGATTGTTTCGAACCGGGGCATAGACCCTCGATGCCGCAGTAGCGACATCGGTGTTCTTGGACCCGACTACGTCTGTCGATTCGATCTCTCCGTTGGCGGCTATACGAGAGCTCAGAACGTCTTCAGCCCCAGCAGTTGGACTAGTGATTCCCTCACTGGTCGATCCGACCGCGACGATACTTTCCGATGCTCGGTTCTCAGAGTCGGCAGACAGCGTGCTGGTCAACGCGTTGAACTTGTCATCTCCGGTACCGCCGACCTGGACGACCCATTCGACATCCGGAGGAGCGGGTGGCTCGCTTGATTCTTGATCGGGAGCCGGAGCCAGAGTCGAAGGAACGCTTGTGCTCGGCGCCAACTCAGGCACAGTGACTACGGTCGGTTTATCGGGTTTCGAACACGAAACCAGGACCGTGGCAATGATGAGGAGTGTGAGTATTCGGAGGTGGTTCATTGGTCAGTGAGCCGAGCGCGAGGCTGTTGGAGTCTATGCCGACTTTGCCGATTCCCAGCTTCCCCCCGATCATCCGTGATGAGCCATTCTCAGATGTGACAATCTCTCAGGATGAGTGATCTACCTCCTCTTGACGAGCCGCACGCGTGGATTGTTGTACGTGGCACTGAACAAGCGGGTCCGTACCCCCTAAATGTCCTCATTGACGAGGTAGTCGCGCAGCGCCTCCCAGACAACACACCGGTCTGGTGGCCACCGTTGGCGGACTGGACCACGTTGTCTGCGCAACCAGTCGTCGCAGCCGAGGTCGCGAGGCGGAGATCGCTGGTTACTCCGGGTTGGGCGCCTCCTCCTCCTGGACAGGTTCCCGTGGATTCCACAGGGGGCGCGATGTCACCCCAGACCGGGTCCCAAGCCATGTGGAGTTCAGAGCCAGTTGCGCCCGAATCGCCCTCAGTTTTCGGAACCGCAGATTCTCAGGTCGCATGCGCCGAAGAGCCGGTCCAGAGCTATGAACCAGCTCAGACTTATGAGCCGGTCCAGAGCTATGAAGTCTACGAGGCTGAAGTTGACGCAACTCCTGCCGCTGATCCAAGCAGCTTCGACGAAGCCGAAATTGCTGATGCCGTGGTGATCGAGGCCGCTGTGCCTGAGATCCAAGAACAGTCAGTTGCTGCCGAAACCTCCCCACAGGTCGAGCATGTTGAATCGGTTCCGGTTGCTGGTTCGGTCACATCGTTCACGAGCGGTCTCGAGGGAAGTGTCCGCTCCGATTTCGCGCAGTTGGTCGCTAGAAGCAAGAAGCGTGCTGATCGTCTCGAGGCTGTCGGAGCAGTCGATGAGAAGCTTGTTTCTGGAGCCGTGTCAGCGGCGGGGCAGTGCGGATTCGTGCTGACTGAACGTGTAGACGTCAACGGCAATCACGAGATGCGATTCAACGACGAGTCTGGGACCAGCCTGTTGGTTATCTCTTTGGCTGAGCTTGCAGTAAGCCGGGTCGACGACATTTCCTCAGCCGTGCTCGCAGTGACCATCTCTGTGCGGATCGATGGTGCACAGAGTGTCTCGCCTCGTTCAGTCGTAGATGGAGAGCACGGTCAAATTGCCGTGCGTCCTGATGACTGGACCGGTCAGACCACCAGCACGGTCTCTCTCTATCTGGGTGCCGATGACTATGTAAACGCTGATTTGGTGGTCGACAGCGCGGGAGTCGAGCGTGACTTCCGGGCAGCGATTGAATCGCTCAAGACCGCTCTCACTTGATTCGGCGCCGGAGCGGCGCTGCTACCCCACGAACTCGAACGGTAATCATGACCACCAATGAAAGCGCTGGAACATCAGGCGCTCAGACCTCTGGCGTACGAACGCAATCCGGAGAATCAACTGAATGGTTTCGGTTTACGCCGAGTCAGGTAGCGGAAGCGCTGGATGTGAATCCACAATCGGGGTTGGAACACGCCACGATTGTCGCCAGAACTGCAGAGTACGGGCCCAATAAATTGGTCGCTGCTCAGCGACGTCCAGGTTGGAAACGCTTCTTGGACCAGTTCAAGGACGCGCTGATCTACATCCTGCTTGCAGCGGCTGTCATCTCGGCGCTCTTCGGTGATTTCAAGGACCCGATCGTTATCTGCGTGGTGCTGTTGATCAACGCCATCATGGGCTTTGTCCAGGAGAACAGGGCCGACAACGCCCTTGCAGCGCTGGGTCGCATGCTCGAAGCAACTGCACGGGTGCGGCGTGACGGGCAGGTTCGAGAGGTGCCTGCTGAGGAACTGGTTCCGGGAGACGTGGTCCTTTTGGAAGCAGGCGAGAAGATCCCCGCTGACGGCAGGTTCACGATCACTGCTTCCACATCGGTGGACGAATCGATGCTCACGGGTGAATCAGTGCCCGTCGACAAGCAAGCCGACTCAGTTGCACCCGAGGGGAACGTTCCGCTCGCTGAGCGTGAGGGTATGGGTTTCATGAACTCGACCTTGGTGCGTGGCCGAGCTGAGATGATCGTGACCCAGACGGGAATGGATACCGAGATCGGACGCCTCGCCGGTCTCCTCAGCGCCGTCGAAGACAAGCCGACTCCGCTACAACTGCAGTTGGACGATCTGGGCAAACGCCTGGCGATGGTCGCAGGTGTGGCCGTTGTGATCGTGTTCGCAGTGGCAATGATCCAGGCTGACTCGATCACCCAGAAGGTCGTAAACGAGGCGCTGCTGACCTCAGTGGCCTTGGCAGTTGCAGCCATCCCTGAAGGTCTGCCAGCCGTCGTTTCGGTCACTCTCGCGATTGGGGTGAGTCGGCTCGCCAAGCGCAACGCGATCGTCAAGAAGCTCGCGTCGGTAGAGACGCTCGGATCCACAAGCGTCATCTGTTCAGACAAGACCGGCACACTGACCCTCAACCAGATGACAGTGACGCGACTGTATGCACTCGGTGACACCTACGACATCGATGGTCTCGGGTATGAGCCCGAGGGACGGTTGCTACTTGGGGGCCAAGAGCTAACCGGTGGCGGGATCGATGAGCTTCGCAACATCTTGAACGCATGTGTGCTGTGCAACGACGCACACCTGGTCCCACAGGATGGTCGGACTTCGCTTGTCGGTGATCCGACTGAGGGCGCTCTGGTCGTACTCGCAGCGAAGGCTGGAATCGCGCCCGAAGATGTCAGGGCACGTCTGCCCCGATCAAATGAGGTGCCGTTTGATTCGGCAACGAAGATCATGGCAACCCTGCACGAACACCCTGATGACCCGGGTCGTTCCGTTCTGATCGTCAAGGGAGCGCCAGACGTGGTGCTCGAACACAGCAGTCGCGTGTTGACACGTGAAGGTTTACGTGAGATCGATTACGGCCGGGCTCTCCATCTTCAAGACACGAACGAGTCACTCGGGGGTGAGGGACTGCGAGTGCTTGCAGTGGCATGGAAAGAGCTTCCAGGTGGGGTGGATGAGCACCAGGGTGACCTGAGTCGAGAACTCACCGGGCTCGACCTACTAGCGCTGGTAGGCATTCTGGACCCCGCACGACCCGAGGCGATTGCAGCTATTGCCGAATGCAAGAGTGCCGGGATCAGGGTCAAGATGATCACCGGAGACCACGCATCGACTGCAGGATCGATCGCTAGGAAGCTGGGAATAGAGGGCAAGGTCGTCACTGGCGCGGACCTGGACCTGATCAGCGATGAGGACCTTCCCGCCGAGATCGACCAGATCGGTGCGTGCGCCCGTGTTTCGCCAGAGCACAAGGTGCGAGTGGTCAAGGCGCTGCAGTCCAAGGGCCACATCGTCGCAATGACCGGCGACGGCGTCAACGACGCTGCATCTCTCAAGCAAGCCGAGATCGGTGTCGCAATGGGAATCACTGGCACTGAGGTGACCAAAGAAGCAGGCGACATGATCCTCGCCGATGACAACTTCGCGACGATCGTCAACGCAGTCGAAGGTGGACGTGCAACCTATGACAACGTCGTCACCTTCGTGCGCTTCCAGTTGACCACCAACGTCTCCGCGATCGCGACGATCCTGATTGGTCAGTTGGCTGGCTTGGGAACGATTCTCAACGCGATTCAGATCCTGTTCGTCAACATCATTGCGGACGGACCGCCGGCGATTGCTCTGGGCGTGGATCCACCCAAGTCCGATGTCATGGACCGGGATCCACGAGACCCGACGAAGTCCATCTTGAGTTGGGAGAGGCTTTCCCACATCTTTGTGTCAGCAGCCGTGATCACAGTTGGAACCCTTGTCCTGTTCATGGCGAACAGGGGCGGGGAGAGCAACTCGAGTCGTTCGACGGCCGCCACCATGGCATTCGCCGCGTTCGTGTTCTTCCAGTTGGTCAATTCGCTGTGTGTTCGGTCCGGAAACGGTTCGGTGTTCAGCCGGTATACCTTCTCCAACAGAGCATTGCTCTGGGCGCTCGGATCTGTGTTCGTTGCTCAAATCGCGGTAATAGAAATTGGATTTCTTCGAAAGCTCTTTGGCACCGAATCGCTGACCCTGTCCCAATGGGCGCTGGTTACTGTTACTCCGCTAGCGCTGCTGGTATTCGACGAACTCCGCAAACTGACGATCCGACTGCGGGCCTCGACCCACTGACGCGACCTGCTACGCGAGTAGCGATTCGATCGCTGATACAACCGCTGGATCATCAGGCACGGTGGTAGGTGCGAAGCGGGCGACGACCTCGCCGTCGCCGTTGATGAGGAACTTCTCGAAATTCCATTGGATATCGCCGTCGCGGCCATCGGCATCGGCGGTAGTCACCAAGGCCTGGTAGAGCGGATGGCGACCCGGCCCGTTCACCTCGACCTTCTCCGACATCGGGAACGTCACGCCGTAGTTGGTTGAGCAGAACGATGCGATCTCATCGGGGGACCCAGGCTCTTGAGCGCCGAATTGGTTGCACGGCACACCAAAGACCGTGAAACCGCGGTCGGAATAGTCCTTCTGAAGTTCCTCGAGTTGTGCGTATTGGGGAGTGAGTCCGCACTGTGAGGCCACATTGACGATCAGGGTGGTCTGGCCTTTCAGCGCCTCGAGCGCATTCGGGGTGCCATCGAGTGATGAGATTTCGTTGTCATAGATCGTCATCTGCCCAACGTAGCGGGATAGCGAGGCAAGCTGTGAGCACTTCAAGCTTGAAGTAGCGCTCGCGCGAAATACTGCTGATCGACTGGTACAGTGCCCCGCGCAATGGAAGTGGAGACAGTCACAACCTTCTTCGCCCTGCTGGCGGTCCTTGGCATTGCCTTCTTGGTGGTGCTGCTGGCTGTTGTAGTTGTCGCGAAGGCCAAGGGTGAGATCCCGCCGAGTTTGGTTTCGTTGCGAGAAGCGCTTGGGTCCACTGCCCTGAAATTCGGTTTCGCCGTGGCTGCGGTGTGCATGTCCGGAAGCCTCTACCTATCTGAAGTGGCGAAGTTCCCACCCTGCAACATGTGCTGGTATCAGCGCATAGCGATGTACCCAATGGTCGTTCTGATGGGAGTCGCGGCGTTGAGAAGGGACTCGAGTATCAAGTGGTACTCAGTTCCGTTAGGACTCATCGGTGTGTCGCTGTCGACCTACCACTACCTGATTGAGCGCTTCCCGGATCAGGTGGCCCACGCGTGCACCGAAGATATTCCGTGTTCGACTGTGTGGATCTGGAAGTTCCATTTCCTATCGATTCCAGCCATGGCGGGAATCGGATTCCTCTTGATAGTCGCCCTTTCGTTACTGGCCACACCCCAGAGGTCAGTCGAGTCAGATCCAGTTGGAGCAATTGATGAGTGATATTCCCAGAGCCACCAGCCCATATGCGAGCACGAACTCCGGTGGAGATGACAAGACGAAGCTGTACGTCGGTATTGGCGCAGCAGTGATCGTGATTGTCCTGGGTGTTGTCGCAGTTCTATTGAGCGGTGGCGGAGGCTCCGGAAACAACGCATCCAAGAAAGGAACCGGTGCGTACGCGGCGACCCACGCTGAGCGCGAACAGGCGCCCATCACCGTTACGGGTACACCTCTGCCGGAGTACCCACAGTCTCAGACCGTCCTGGTGCCGACCGATCAGGACCCCGCCGTCGGCCAGACCCCTCCGAAGCTCGAAGGAGTCTCCTTCGACGGCTCCGAGGTGACGATCGATCCGGCTGATGGTCGGGCCAAAGTAATTATCTTCTTGGCCCACTGGTGCCCCCACTGCCAAGCCGAAGTTCCGCGCCTGCAGTCATGGATCGGCGGCGGGAACCAGCCCAAGGACGTGGATATCTACGCGGTCAGCACTGCGGTGTCATCGGACCGTGTGAACTATCCACCGTCGAAGTGGATCGCTCGAGAGGATTTCGCTCCACCGGTTCTGCTTGATGGTGCGGACTCGCCTGCTTCGAAGGCATTCGCTCTGCCGGGGTTCCCCTATTTCGTAGCGCTCAACTCAGACGGAACAGTTGCCCAGCGTGGATCGGGCGAGGTTCCGATCGAGCAGTTCGAACAGGTCGTCAAGGCGCTCAAGCGCTAACGGAACGAGCGGCGTTTCGCGTTTCCGGTATTCAATTCGAGGATTGCCTCTCGGGGGCGCCCGTATTGTCAGCGCACGCCCTTGGTCCCTAACGTCTCACATGTCCCGTTCCCGCTAGGTCTCGTTTCAACAGGAGGAAACATGCGCAATCCCAAGGACTTCTTCAGGCCCCTCGCCATCGGGGCACCCGAACCCCTGAGGGAGATCCCTGTTCGTCCCTCGCGCATGATCCATTTCTTCCCGCCACAGCTCGACAAGGTGGTGGCAAAGCTCCCCGACATGGTTGGCAAGGTCGACATCCTGCTCGGCAACTTGGAGGATGCCATTCCGTCCGATGCGAAAGAAGCGGCCCGTAACGGGTTCGTTCGGGCTGCTAAGGAGATCGACTTCGGTGAGACCCAGTTGTGGACCCGTGTGAACAGCTTGGATTCGCCTTGGGTTCTCGAGGACTTGCAGGCCATCGTCGGCGAGGTCGGGGACAAGATCGACGTCATCATGATCCCCAAGGTCGAGGGGGCCGAGGACATTCACTATGTCGATCGCCTGCTCGCGCAACTCGAGGCCAAGGCTGGTCTGACCAAGCCGCTCATGGTTCACGCCATCTTGGAAACAGCTCGTGGCATGGTCAACATCGAGGAGATCTGTGCCGCGTCGCCACGCATGCAGGGGCTGTCACTCGGGCCAGCGGACCTCGCTGCCAACCGCCGGATGAAGACCACTCGCGTGGGCGGCGGGCACCCCGGCTACCGCGTAATCGAAGATCCGCCGGCGGGTGATGAGGGCCCCGAGTACCACGCCCCGCGTGACAGCTCGCAACAGGATCTGTGGCACTACACGATCTCACGCATGGTCGACGCGTGTGCCTCCAACGGAATCCTCCCGTTCTATGGCCCCTTCGGCGACATCAAGGACGTAGTCGCCTGCGAGACGCAGTTCCGCGCCGCCTATCTGCTCGGGTGCGTGGGCGCCTGGTCGCTCCACCCGGTGCAGATCGACATCGCCAAGAAGGTCTTCTCGCCAGAGCTGGCAGAGGTGGAACATGCCCGCGAGGTAGTGGCTGCGATGGGCGACGGTACTGGTGCAGTGATGTTGAACGGAAAGATGGAGGACGACGCGTCGGTCAAGCAATGCCACGTCGTGTTGGAGCTCGCTCGTTCGTTGGCTGCCCGTGATCCCGAGCTCGCCGAACTCTACGGATTCTGAATAGGACCATCATGACCACGACTGAGTACCGTCCCCGGCGCAGCGTCCTGTACATGCCAGGCGCCAATGACAAGGCACTGGAGAAGGCCAAGACCCTCCCAACTGATGCAATCATCTTCGACACCGAGGACTCGGTTGCGCCAGACATGAAAGAAACTGCTCGGGCAAAAGTCGCCGAAGCGGTCGGTAGCGGAGCGTACGGCCGGAGGGAACTGACCATAAGGGTCAACTCCATCGAGACCGCATGGTTCGAAGATGATGTGTAATCGGCGGCAGCGGCCGGACCGTCCGGCGTTGTGGTTCCAAAGGTCAACTCGGCTGATGACGTTCACTTGGTCGAAAGGCTGTTGAACGAAGGGGGAGCGCCGCCAGAAACGATGATCTGGGCGATGCTCGAAACGCCAGCTGCTGTCGAGAACGCGATCGAGATCGCAACGGCATCAGAACGTCTCGCGGTTCTTGTAATGGGAACCAATGATCTGGCCAAGGAACTCCAGGCCGGCTTGGTACCCGGGCGGCATCCGCTCCTTTGGGGATTGTCGCGGTGCGTCAATGCCGCAAGGTTTGCCGGAAAGGTCATCCTCGACGGCGTTTACAACAACGTGCGTGACCCAGAGGGATTCGAGGCAGAGGTTCGTCAAGGAGCCGAGATGGGCTTTGATGGCAAAACACTCGTCCACCCACTACAAGTTGAGCCGACCAACGCCGCATTCGCTCCCAGCGACGAGGAACTCGACTATTCACGACGAGTCATCGAGGCCTTTGAACAGGGCATCGCGGAGGGCAAGGGTGTCATCACCGTCGACGGAAAGATGATCGAGAATCTGCACGTCGACAATGCCCGGCGTGCAGTGGCGATTGCAGAAGCTGTCAGCGCAATGTCTGAAGGCTGATCGAGCCAATTGTTGACAATTCCGACTTGTTTAGTCGGGTTTGTTTCGTTAGATTCGTCGACATGAGTGAAGTGTTCTCATTCCCTCGGACTGTCAATGAATCTGCTGCCCGCACGGTGGCCACAGGAGTCGTAACTCTGTGTTCTCTAATTCTGTTGACGCAGTGGCACATCCTGTTGCTCGTGCTTGCGTACGGATTCGTCGCCAGGGTCCTGACCGGTCCGACACTCAGCCCGCTCGGCCAGTTCGCAACCCGCGTCGTGGTCCCAACGCTGGCTCTGCCTGATCGCCCAACGAGTGGCGCACCAAAACGCTTCGCGCAGGGGATCGGAGCGACGTTGTCCCTGTCGGCTGTGATCGCGTGGCTGGCAGGAGCATCGACGGTGGCCAACGTCCTGGTTGCGATGATCCTCGTTGCCGCATCGCTGGAAGCCGTATTCGGTTTCTGCCTGGGTTGCGTCATATTCGCGCAGCTGATCCGACTCGGTGTCGTGTCTGAAGACGTCTGCGTCGACTGCGCCGACATATCGAACCGCGTTCTGGTCAACCAAGCCGAAGCAACCTCGACGCACTGAGTAGCGCACGGGGGGCATCAGGTGGGGCCAAAGGCCCATTTCGGGTCAGCTAGCTAAAGCCCTTCATTTGTTTGACGATTGAACTATCGAGTGGTCCAGAGGACTACTCGGCTCTAGGTCAACAGAGCAGTTCGAGAGGAAACAATTGTGAAGGTAACTACTTTGGCTGTCGCGCTTGTCGCCGTTGCGGCAATTGGGGCTGGGTGTGCCGTTCCGCCGCCGCCTGCCCCACCCGCCGGTCATGACGTCCGCTACATCACACGCGACGGAGCGGATACCTACAAATTTGTGCCATCCGGGAATTCGATGGTCGTGACAGCCTCAGCGTCAAATGGTGGAGCCAACTCCAGAACACTGGTGTGGAACACGGCCGATACCGGATCGCTGGATCATCAGACGTGCGTTACTTTCACATCAGGGGTGTGGCCGACTCAAGAGGGTGTGGCCCTGCGGGTCTCGGCCGAGGGTCATCCCGGCAAGGCGATAACAGTGATGAAAAACGTCTTTGCGTTCGCGATCCAGCACTTCAATGTCCAGTTGGTCGATCTCTCAAAACCAAAGGGTCAGGTTCTCTTCGCCCCGATACCTGCATCCGACTTCGGACCCGTGCTTGGCTCTGCATCCGGGCCGTGGAGGCTGTGTGCCAGCGTTGTCGGGAACGAACTCAGCTTTAAGGTCTGGCCGGAATCCGGAATCGAGCCATCGTGGAATGACGAACTGCGGACGCGAAAGATGATCCTGCCTCCAGAGTGGGTCTACGCCGGACACACCGGTCTGTATGCCGGCCACCTGCCCGCTGGATCTGTTCTTCGTTTCAGCAATATTCAATCTGAGTATTACTGATCAACGATTGAGTCGCCTTCGTGGCAACTACCCGAAGCGGGCCTGTGTGGACGGGCTGAATTCAGCCGTTCTGGTGACGGGCCACCAGCTGGCGAGCGATCACCTTCAAACACAGCACCTCATCGGCACCTTCGAAGATGGACAGAACTCGGGCATCCACGAACAGCCGACTGACGGTGTACTCCTCGGCATATCCGAAGCCGCCGTGAATCTGCATCGCTTCACGCGTGACCCACTCGGCTGCCTTGCACACGTAGGCCTTGATCATCGACGCCTCGAGCGTCCCCTCGCCGCGTGCCATCAACTTGGCGACCTCGTATGCGAACTGGCGGGCGCCTTGGATAGTGACCGCCATGCGAGCGAGCTTGGCCTTTGTCAACTGGTATTCGTGAACAGGTTGGCCAAACACGGCTCGATCAAGTGAGTACTGGCGGGCCTCTTCGAGTGCGGCCTGCATGACGCCCAGTGCTCGGGCCGCAGTCTGGAGGCGGCCATTCTCGAAACCTGCCATTTGGTAGTAGAACCCTCGGCCGATTCCAC
This sequence comes from Microthrixaceae bacterium, assembly GCA_020439285.1. Classification (GTDB taxonomy): domain Bacteria; phylum Actinomycetota; class Acidimicrobiia; order Acidimicrobiales; family Microtrichaceae; genus JAGQSZ01. The sequence goes on along the minus strand of JAGQSZ010000004.1, from coordinate 15,163 downwards.
CTTCGCCACCAATCAGGTTCTCTTCCGGTACGAACCAGTTATCGATCGCGATCTCATAGGAGTGCATGCCGCGGTAACCGATGGTGTCAATCGGGCGTCCCTCCATCTTCGCTGGACCATGCGCGCTTTCAGAGGTGATCTCGAAACCTTCGGACTCGCCTCGTTCCTTGGGGACGATGAACATCGAGAGCCCGCGGTGGCCGATTGAGCGATCTGGGTCCGTGCGTGCGACGACCATCAGTACATCGGCTCGAGCGCCGAAGGTGCACCAGGTCTTCACGCCGTTGATCAGGTAGCCGCCGTCCACTTTGGTGGCCGTCACCTTCACTCCAGCGACGTCCGATCCATAATCGGGTTCGGTCACAGCGACAGCGTTCATGACCTCGGCAGATGCGAGCATCGGCAACCAGTGCTGCTTCTGTTCCTCGGTGCCACCCGCTTCAAGTGCTCGGGCCAGGATTTCGGGACGGGTGATCAGCGAACCGCCAGCTCCCAATGAACCACGTGACAGTTCCTCCGTGGCGACGACCATTGCGATGTAGTCAGATTCACCACCGGACGCGAACCCGCCGTATTCCTCGGAGATGGACAGCCCGAACGCTCCCATCTCGGCGAGACCAGCGATGATGTCCTCAGGGATGTCACCGTTGGTTCGGTGGATGTGTTCCGCGATCGGCTGGAGTTTCTCCTCAGCGAAACGTCGGAACGTGTCCTGGACCATTTCGAAGTCGTCCGAAAGATGGCGGGGTCCATCGGTGTCGGCGAGGTCAGCCAGGAACTCGGGTGCCCGGTACTTCGCCACGAACTCGCGGGTTCCGTCGAGCGCATCCGAAGCGACGCCCCACTCGGACTCTCGGCCGAAGACCTTTGCGGCCAGATCAGCAATTACATCTGCGGCAAATGCATTGGCGATGTTCGCCTCGGTCGTACCACGTGTCGCATAGCTGAGAAGACCACGGGCAGCCATCACTCCAGCAGCGGCGTGGGCCACGTCATAGGCCAAGACCTGGTTCTCATCGACGCCTCGATCAGCGAGCTGTGCGATAGCGCTGTCGATCACTTGCTGAGCCGCATCGAGAGCGGAGGAGGTAGGTGTCAGGTCAGAGGTTTCAGACATTCCCTGATGCTATCGAACCCCTGTCAGTGCCCAGAAGTCCGTGCATCGCGTGAGTCGAAGGCGAGGGTGAACTCGGCCAGTTCCTCGATGTGCATGGGTTCCGCGAAGTAGTAGCCCTGGGCTGTGTCGCATCCGAACAGGCGAAGTCGATCGGCTAGGAACCGGTTCTCGACACCATTGGCTGAGACCCGGAACCCGAATTCGTGGCCCAACCGGACCATTGCTCGAACCAAGGTCTCGGTGCCGCCATGGATGTCCGAGACCAGCGACTTGTCGATCTTCACCTCGTCGATCGGAAGATCATTCAACAAGGTCATTGGGCTAGCACCAGATCCGAACCGGTCCAAGGTCAGGTGGATACCGCGTAACCGCAGAGCGTGCATAGCAGAGAGCACCTCGGTGACGTTTCGTGACAGATTCACCTCAGGTATGTCCAAACAGAGCTGGGACATCGACACTCCGGCCCTCTCCGTCACCTGTTCGAGCAGGGGGTTGAAGATCGGGTCCAACAGATTTGTGTCTGCGACATTGATGCTCAACAGCAGTTTCGCCTGTCCATGCTCGTCTGCGAGCTCATTCAGGCGGGCCAGGTCATTGACGGCCTTGGTGACGACCAGGCGGGTGAGGGAATTGGAGAGCCCACTGGCCGTGGTCAGGTCTAGGAACTGTTCGGGTATGAGCCGACCCCTTTGCGGATGATCCCACCGGACGAGTGCTTCGACCCCGATGACGCTCAGGGTGGTTAGATCGATCCGAGGCTGATACATCACGAGGAACTCATCCGTGCTGACGGCTGAAGTGAGGTCGGCTGCCAGAGCGACCTGCGAATCGGGGTCGTTGGGTCGTTCGCCAAAGACGACCGTTCCACCGCCGAAGGCCTTTGCCTTGTACATCGCATTGTCGGCGTTGCGGAGAATGTCTCGAGCTGAACAGTCGGAACTGGACACGGCTATTCCAATGCTTGCTCCGATCTCGAGCACGTGGTTGTCAATGAGGAAGGGTTCGCCGATGAGTTGTTCGATCCGGCGCGCGATGTCCTTTGCGGTCCCGAGTGGTTCTTTTGAGTGGATCAGGATCGCGAACTCATCCCCGCCCAGACGCGCCATCGAGTCGCAGCCACGGATGTTTCTGCCAAGGCGTCTCGCGAGTTCGATCAGCAACTTGTCGCCGTATTCATGGCCGAGGTTGTCGTTGACGTCCTTGAACTTGTTGAGGTCGATCATCAATACGGCAACGCTCGACGGTGAATCGTCGTTGCGGCGGTCCTTCAGCGCGATGTCGAGGCGTTCGTTGAACTGTGCCCTGTTGGGCAGCCCAGTCAGGTGGTCGTGATGAGCTTGGTGTTTGAGTGACTCGGCGGTGCGAGCAGCGCTGGTGACATCGTCGAGAGTGATGCCAACACAGTTGTCCGGGAGAGGGACGGCGTGGAGTGAGTAGATGCCATCCGAGCCAGGGATTTTCACTGCAGGGGCATCCAAGGAGGTGTTGAGGATCACCACGTTGGCGAGTCGTTGGGTGAATACCGGGATGTTCGGGATCAGATCCTGAAGCTCCTTGCCGACTGCAGATTCAACTGAGGTACTCAGCAGTCGGGCAGCGGCTGGGTTCCCGACCACGACCCGCAGGGAGTCCGCATCGTCGAGATCCTCGAGTCGCAGAATTGCCATCGCTGTCGGTGCCCCTGCGATGAAGTCGTCGTATCCCCGCAGGGATGCCTCGGCGACCGATCGTTCGGTCTCGTCGACAATGACACCTCGGCGAGATGGCTTGGCGTCCCTACCGTGGGAAACCATGATCGTCTCATGGAGGTGCCGTATGGTGCCCTCTCGGTCCCGTATTCGGTAGTGGACCTCGGTGCTGTCACCCTCGGCAACGATTCTGCGGCTGTCGACATAAGAGTCCAGGTCATCGGGGTGCACTCTCGACGCCAGAAATCCACTAGTACTGCAGTCCTGTCGGGACAGGCCCAAGACAGCTTCGCTTTGGGAGTTGATGAACTCGGGATCTCCAGACAATCCGCTCGACTCCCATACGACTGCACTGATCTCGTTCACCAAAGCGTCATAGCGGTGGTTGCTCCGAGACATGGCAGCGGCGATGTTCGAGGTGGTCATGATCGAACAAGCTGCAGCAAACGCGAAGGCAGCCAGTGCCAACCTCCACCCGTTCTCGGTGGTTAGCCCTACGAGTTCCCCGCGAAGCGCCATCAACAGGAAGGCCATCCCGCCGATTGTCAGCAGTGCCAATGCTCGCCTGCGTCCAACCCAGAACACCCACAGTGGTGATGCCCCGAGCAAGAGGATCAACCCGGGGATGAATCCTTCGGGTACCAATGCAACGAAAACGATCGTGAGTACCATGTCGAGCAACGCGATCGGCAAGCCGATCACGCCGCCCCGTCGTGCGTACCACCACAGCACGATGTTGCTTCCGAGTGTCACTGCTCCTGTCACAAGAATCACCGGAATTCTTTGGGGACCGAGCGCTGGGACAGCCACGATCGAGACGATCAGCACAACGGCAGCTATTACACGGAAGCGTGCGATTCGCTCCCATGCCACTTGGCCACGCGGATCGTGTGCGATCCAATCAGATCCCTGTTCGAGGCTCCTGCCCCCCATAGATTCCCCTGACTCCCACATCATCACTCAGCGTAACTAAAGCGCTACTCTAAGTGGATTCATTATTGATGACTCAAATCGACAAGGCAAGGGGTTTTTACCCAAGTGGAAGGTCGTGACGTGGAGATCTCTGGTGCCTTCTCAGCTTCAGCGAACCGCAGAGGTGTTCTGCAGGGTGTGATGCCACGCGAGGCGGTTGGCTACCTGAAAGGGATGCTCGACGATCGAACGCTGGCTCTGGAGTTGTGTGCGGGCACAGGGATTCTCACAGGTGCTCTCTCCAGAGCCGGATGCAGGGTGATTGCGACAGAAAGTGATCGTGACCGGCTGGCTCAACTTCGTAGGTCGCTACCAGGTGTGCCGGCAGTCAGGTCATCGGACCGGGAGCTGCCAATCAGGTCCGCCTCGGTAGGCGCAGTGGTGCTCAACGTCCTGACATATCCGAAGTCCGCTCAGGACAATCGTTTGTTGCTTCTGCAACTAGCCGAAGTTGAACGCATCTGTAGGCAGACGTCCTTGTTGATCTTTGTCGGGCCGGGGCCCAGTGACGGCGGTGAGGCTGAGCGAGACCTGCTGTCCGCGTCGATGCGGCAAATGCCCCAGGCTCAGGAGTCGAAGTACTTCGCTGGCTCTGACCGTTACGTGTCGGTACAGATCTCTGCGTGGCGCTGGAGCTGAATCGGGCGACGGCCGCCGCAGGTGAATCGACAATGTTCGCGGGCGCTCTGATCAGGACTCAGTTACAAAGGAGATGATCTCGGCGTTGACCACCTCGGGTGCTTCAAGATGCAAGAAGTGGCCCGTCCCGGGAACCATGACAGCACGGCTTCCGTCGACGCTCAGGTAGTCAGGAACTGTGCGCGCCATGTCGGGTGACATGCATCCGTCGTTCTCACCGTGCAGGTAGAGCAGCGGCATCGGCGGAATCGAGAAAACAGCACCTTGGGCAACATCGAGGCGTGAGTCCTGCAACTCGGGAACCAGCGTGTGTCGGTAGTACGACAACGCGGCGGTCAGGTTGTCCGGCGAAGCCATGCAGTCGGTGAACGCTGCGATGTCGGCTCCGCCGTCGAAACCGGGAGACCAGTCCTGCCAGAGTCTTTCGATGTACGAGTAGTTGTTGAGTGGCACAAAGGCGTCGGCCATAGCGGTCAACTGGAAGAACATGTACCAACTCAGCTTCAGCTGGTCATAGGAGAAGAACGCCGCGGCGGCCACCGGACCTGGCATGACGGCAGCGGCGATTGCGCGGCGCCACCGCGTTGGTTCAAGCGAGGCAGCGGAATAGGTCGCCATCGCGCCCCAGTCGTGTCCGATGATTATTGCTTCGGAATCGGCGCCGATCGCCTCATGTATGGCGTTGGCGTCCAAGCCGAGTACCCCGGCCTGGAAACACCCGTCGGACGGGACTTGGCTAGGGGCGTAGCCGCGGCTGAACGGAGCGATGACGTGGTATCCAGCGTTGGCGAGTTCTGGCATGAGATGCCGCCAGGTCCACGCCGAGTCCGGGTATCCGTGTAAGCACAGAGCCAGAGGGCTCGTAGCGGAGCCAGCCTCCAAGTAGTGGACGTCGAATGGCTTGCCGTCGACGTCATCGATGGAGATGCTTCCCTTTCGCACGCCAAAATCGTCGGGCACAAATGAACCGGTCATAGCGACTCCTCGAGAACTCGACTGAGTTGAAGGTCACACCCTACGGGAACTCATTGCAGCACTGGTCTAAAGTTGTGCTCTGAACCTGTTGCGCCGAGCAACAGGTGCGCAGTCCTCGGGGGCACAACTGAACCTGACCTTTTACGGTGTCCGAGGTTCGACACCGTGTGCATGTGAATCGAATGCTGCCTATGGAGGCAACACCGCGTGCGTCGTGGTCCGGGTGGGTGATCGCGCTCCAATAATCCTCGATCTGGGAACTGGGTTGCGCTTCTTCGGGCTGACCCTGCCTAAGGACCGGCCCTTCAACGGGACGGCGCTGCTAAGTCATTTGCACTGGGACCACGTGCAGGGGATCCCGTTCTTCACTCCACTTCTTCGCGAGGGATCATCCCTCGACCTCTACGGACCTGTTCAAGACGACGGCACTCTTGAAGAAGCCATACGCGGGTTCATCCATCCTCCGTATTTCCCGGTAGAGATTGATGATCTACCAGGGAGAGTCACCTTTCACGAGATGCTGCGTGACACCGTCGACATCGACGGTGTCACCGTCACGTCGGCGCCAGTGCCCCATTGCGGGACCACGCTCGGGTTCAGGATCGAACATCAGGGTCGGTCGATCGTTTATGTGAGCGACCATCAGCAGCCATCAATTGATTCGACCTTCGTGGCGGCTGAGGTGCTGGAGCTGGCTCGAGGTGCAGACGTATTGATCCACGATGCGCAGTTCAATCGAAGTGATTTTGCTGCCAAGTCCACATGGGGTCACTGCACTCACGAATATGCGGTTGAAGTAGCAGCGCAAGCCGGCGTCGATACCTTGGTGTTGTTCCATCATGATCCCGCTCATGATGATGACGAGATCTCACACACAGTTGCCGTAGCTTCCGAGCTAGCGGCCCAACGCGGTGTCCGTCGAGTTCTCGCGGCTGCCGAGGGCATGCGAATATCGCTGGCAACGGACCCAACCGATTCTCATGTGACTGGCACAGCCGCGGTGGTATCAGCGGAAGCCGAACAGACCCTCGTAGGAAAGGCCTAGATGAGCCAAGACGTATCCAACCCGAATCCGACCGAGATCTCGGGCGGCGATGTGGACCCATCCGCTGATGAAATAGAGATCGATCCCACGCTGTTCCGCAAGGTCCTCGGCCACTACCCAACCGGTGTGGTCATCGTGGCATCCCTCGAGGAGAGCCATCCGGTCGGATTGGCGATCGGTTCGTTCTTCTCAGTATCACTCGATCCGCCATTGGTCGGGTTCTGCGTCGCTCGCAGCTCAAGCTCTTGGCCTCGAATCGAGCGAACCGGGGTGTTCGGCATCACAGTCCTTGCCGATGACCAACAGGAGACCTCGGGTCGCTTTGCGTCCTCGGCGGCGGACAAGTTCGAGGGTGAGCAGTGGGAGCCGGCACCTGTTACTGGATCGCCGCTGATACAGCGGGGGGTCGGACACATCGACTGTGAGTTGTATTCGGTATCCGACGGTGGCGATCACCTGATCGTGCTGGGTCGAGTTCGCTACCTGGATGTTCACCGACCTGATGCCGGGCCGTTGTTGTTCTTCCGTGGTGGCTATGGCCGTCACATATCGCTCTGAGTAATCGGGAGGCGGTAGTCGATGCCCATCTACGCGTTAGGTGATCAGGTTCCCGAGATCCACGCCGATGCGTACATCCATCCCGACGCGGTGGTGATCGGCAACGTCGTGATCGGGGCAAACAGCTCAGTGTGGCCCTCGGCTGTTCTCCGCGGAGATGACGGATTCATCTTCGTGGGGGAGAGGTGCTCAATCCAGGACGGTGCGGTACTCCACACCACAGCAGTGTTCCCGACCACTATCGGAAACGATGTCACCGTCGGACACTTGGCACATCTCGAGGGCTGCGTGGTCGAGGACAAGGCGTTGATCGGATCCGGGTCAATCGTGTTGCACAACGCACGAATTGGTGTTGAAGCAGTCGTCGGCGGAGGCGCGTTCGTCAAGAACAACCAGATCGTCCCGCCGCTTGCGATGGCTCTGGGCGTCCCAGCGGTGGTCAAGGAAGGTGTTGTCAGACCCGGCCACTTCGACATGGGAGTCGAGTCCTATGTCAAACGCGCCCAGAGGTTCGCCAAGCATCTGCGTAGAATTGACTGAGCTGGGTTCAATTGCCCCTTACATCGGGGCATGCATGTGTGAGAGGCTTTCTTGATGGTCATGAACCGACTTCGCCGTACATCTGTTGCAGTTGTGATGGCTATAGCAGTCACAACTGTCGCAGTTCCCGCTGTGTCCGCACAGGACTGCACCGGAAGGCTCAGCGCATCGGTCTCGGCCGAATCGCTCCCCGGGGGCGCCTGGGCAGTAGACCAAGGTTGTCTGACCCCAGACTCGTACTATGAGTTCGCCGATGGTCCCGTGCTAGCGAAGGCTGGAATCGCGGATGTCACTTACACCGACGGGCACCAGGGACGGGTGGCAGCTGCAGTGCTCACCTTGGGTAACGGGCTCGGCCTAGCGATTGTCGGTGTGGAAGACGCAGCAACGGGGTTGATCAAGTTCGGTGCTGTGCTCGGAGATTTCACAACCGACGGGGATCAAGTCTCGGTATCTGGCGAGGGTGTTGCGTTGCTGCCCGTAGAGAAAGCCTCGGTCAGCGCGTCGTTCACCGGCACGGGAACAGATGTGGCTGGTCTACTCGACGGCTCAATAGCTGAGCTTCCACCAGCAGATGAGACACCGGCAGCGCCTGAACTTCCCACGGCAGGAACAACTGATCAACCAGATCCCGAACAGCCGGCTGTGACGGTGCCCGATGAAGGCGCCAATGATCCCAGCGATGCGACCGTCTCGACAACGCCTGAATCGCCGGCCCAAGCTAACTCGGGTCAGCAGGATCCTGTGCCAACGGGGCAACTGCCAGCAGAAGACGGCTGATCAGTCACGTTTAGTGCTCAACGCTGGCCTTCTTCAGTGGTAGAGACCAGAGCCGAGCCAAGTTACCCACGCTGGTCCGTTCACATTTCGAATAACCGTGAACGCCACCATGAAAACAGCGACGATGCCGATCACCCAGTTCGGCGGCTCGCTGATTTTGATGTCTCGACCTGTTGCTTGAGCTACGAACCACGCGACCCACGTAATTGCGACGATGGGAAGCCCGATCGCCAGGACCACGTTGTGATCGGCCGCTGCGGCAAAGTCGCCTCGCATCAGTGAGTTGACACATCGGAGGCCGCCACAGAACGGGCAGTCGATCCCGAAGAGTCGCTGGCTGGCGCAGATCGTGACCCCGGAGTCGGTTGGGTTCAATACTGCGATGCCGACTGCGGCTGCTCCGGCGAGCAGGCCGGGAACGGCGCGACTGAACAAGGAATCGCGTTGGTCTGTTACCGAAAGCGAATCGGACACCCAATGAGCTTATGGCACCGGGCGCGCTCGACGCTGTAGGGGCAGTCAGGGGACTTCGGCCCGCAACTCAATCAGCTTGAAGCTCCCGACTCCAACGTTGAGTGCTCGATGGAGTGCCTCCGAAGAAGCCGAAACCGCCGCTTCCGGGTCGGCTCGGCCGTCTGCCACGGCAATTCCTACGGTCATATGGACAAAGCGTCGATCGCCGCCCACAGAGAAGGGTTCGACCATGGTGGACAAGAGCCTGTATGCGACGCCCGCCGCATCTTGAGAGTCACCCAACGCCTCGGCGATGACATGAATTCTGTTGTCGTTGTCGATCACGACCGAGTCGGTGGTGCGGAGCCGTTGCCCAATTCGAGAAACCGCGATGCGGATCAACTCGTCGTCTAGCACCTCGATTTCAGACAAATCCGAGCCCGTGCCGATCCCGAATCGACATCTGAGTACTGCGAAGGGATGGCCCGTCCGTGCCGATGTCGTGATCGCGCCTGTGACCACGTCTTCAAGCCCAGATGTTACGAAGGTGGAACCTGTGCCTTGTGCCCTTGCATCGTCACCTAGATGTTGCTGGGGCCTGGTTGCCGATTCGCCTTGTGGGTTGGTCGCCACGCAAAAGATGATCCGGTCGTCGCCGCGCCGGTGGGGTGAGACGGTCAAGGTAAGGCGAACCTTGCCTGCTGGTGAACCCGTTCTGGGTATCGCCATAACTGACTCCGATTCGGACACCCCTCCCAGCATTCGTACAAGAGTCGAGGTCAGTGTTGCTGAATCGGCCGAGTCACAAAGGCCAACCAGGTGGCGTCCGATGACGGACGACAAATCGCTACCCATCAAGTCCGCAAAGGCGGTGTTAGCGCTGAGAGCGTGTCCCTCCCCGTCAAAGGTAGCGAGCGCCACGCCTGCCGCATCGAGGGCGCGGCGGATCCCGTCATCACACGGATAGCCCATGCATGCACCCGTTTGAAGCGATAGACGAACTCACGGTCATTGTGTCGTCATGGTTCAGGTCGACTTTGAGAACTCTGCGCGAATGAATGGTCCGGTGCGAAGAATTGGCGTCAGCGCTGGCAAAATATCGGCATGCCGATGCGTGAAGGGTGCAAGTTCTATGTGAGTCGGACCTATCCGACCGGGGATTCAGTGCGGAAGTGCGAACTGGATCTTGCGCCCGAAGCGCCGTGGCGTTGCCCCGATGACTGTCCCTCCTACACGCCTCGTTTAGCCGATGTGAACTGGGTGCACGGCTCACTGGCAGGTTCGGTGACACCAGTCGAGCCGCCCGGAGTGGGCACCGACCCGTCCATCGCGTCGCTGTTGGACGAGGCCGAGGACATCGTCAATGCAGCCGTCGACCGCACCATTGACGAACTCGACACCGAGCGGGCGATAGCCGCCTACAAGTCCACCAGCCTCTTTGGTCGAATCCGGGCACGGCTGAAGGGCTTCGGGCGCTGACCCCATCACGCGCCGTTGCGCAACTGTCCGACGGAACCGAGGTCGGGGCGTGGGTGCTAAAGGCAAGGCCCGATGTGTGGGACATTGGCGCCGCGATCGAGCAGCGACTCGACTTGAACTGGTGGCGGCTGGCTCACACCTACAGAGCCGATCTAGTCGACGCTGGTCATCCATGTCTGTTGTGGATCACCCGAGGTGACAATCGGGTTCCGAGCGGAATATGGGGTCACGGCCAAGTTCTCGGCCCGGCATCCTTGGGTACCGGCGATCCCGATGACCCGCTCTGGCTCGATGAAGTTGCGCAGAACCAAGTTCGGCCTCGGATCGAGGTCGAACTGAAAGTGCTCGGTGAACCGATCACAAGGGAGCAGATTCTTGCTGACCCTCGGTTGTCTGCGATGGAGATCCTGCGGGTTCCCAGGATTGGGAATCCATCAGCGGTTACACCCGAGGAGTGGTCGACTGTCTGTGAGTTGTTGCCCTGAAGGGCGCCCGACTCACGACTCGATGGACTCCCGGATTGCCTGGGCCAGCGTGTTCCAACCCAAAGTGGCGCACTTGATGCGGACAGGGAACTTCACGACGCCTCGAAGCGCCGCCAGTTCTCCATCCATTTCGGGAGCGTCGTCTTCGAAGTTGTCGGTGTCGTCGGAGTCGAGCGATGCGGTCACGACTGATTCGCCGCTTTCGAGAGTCCCCTCGTGAATCGACATCATCGCTTTGAACGCCTTGGTCAGGGCACGGACTTCTCCGACCGTCTTACCCTTTACCTCCGCAGACATCATTGAGCCTGACGACTGCGAGATGGAACAGCCTTGGCCGCCCATTCGAATATCTGTCACGACAGCGTCATCGCCCTTGGCTGGGTCATCGAGGAGCAGATAGACGATCACCTCGTCACCACACAGTGGATTGAACCCCTCGGTGCGGTGCGCTGGAGGGGTCTCCAGCTCGCCACGGTTTCTGGGGCTGCGGTAGTGATCGAGGATTATTTCTCTGTAGAGCTCTTCAAGGTCCGACATTCAGTTGGCCTCCGATAGCGGGTCGGACAGTGTCACTCGAGTGACACGATTCGGTTAGATCTGGTAGTTGCGGAAACGATTGTTGCGGGTGTCTAGAACGCAAAGAAGTCACCGGCCGATTCAAGCGCATCAGCTAGGACATCGATGTCTGACTCGTCGTTGTAGACATACCATGATGCTCGCGCAGTGGCACCCACCCCGAGAATTCGCATCAGCGGTTTTGCACAGTGATGCCCCGGGCGGACGCACACTCCGTGTTCGTTGAGAATCTGGGAGACGTCGTGCGGGTGCAGGTCGCCGAACGCGAAACTCATCACGCCGCCGCGGTCGCTGGGATTGGTTGGCCCATAGATCGAGATTCGTTCACCGAATCGGTCCTTGAGGGTCTTCATTGCGTACGCGTTGAGCGCGACTTCGTGAGCACGAACCTGGTCCATGCCGAGCGAGTCGAGATAATCAACAGCAGCGCCCAGTCCGACGATCTCGGCAATCGGCGGCGTGCCAGCTTCGAACTTGTGGGGAACCTCGGCCGGGGTGAAGCCGTCCTTCTTGACATCGAGGATCATGCCCCCGCCGCCTAGGAACGGTGGCATCTCTTCGAGCAGGTGTTTACGCGCCCACAACACGCCGACACCGGTTGGGCCGAGCATCTTGTGGCCCGAAAAGGCGAGGAAGTCAGCGTTGAGGGCGACAACGTCGGTAGCGAGATGCGGCACATATTGACATCCGTCGACGGCGATCAGAGCGCCGTGGGCGTGCGCGGCGTCGGCCAGGACCCTGATGGGCGTGAGCGTGCCGATCACGTTCGACATGGCACTGACGGCGAGCAGTTTGGCTCCGCCAAGCAGTTGATCCAGATCGGTCAGATCAAGATGGCCGTCCTCGGTGAGAGGGATCCAGCGGATCTCGAAACCCTTTTCGGCCGCTAGTTGTTGCCAAGGAACGATGTTTGCGTGGTGCTCCAATTCAGTCAGTACAACTGCGTCCGATGGCCCCAGATTCGCTGCTCCCCACGACCGGGCAACCAAGTTGAGGGACTCTGTTGCGTTCTTGGTGAAGACCACCTCGTCAGCGGAAGTGGCACCGATGAACCCTGCGACCTTCTTGCGTGCCGACTCCATCGCGTCAGTGGCATGTTCAGCCAATGTGTACGCCGCGCGGTGAACGTTGGCGTGTGTCGTCTCATAGTAGAGAGTCATCGCCGAGGTGACACTCGTCGGGCGCTGGGCCGAAGCCGCAGAGTCGAGGAACACGAGGCGTTTGCCGTTCATGTCCTGTTTGAGGATCGGGAAATCGGCCTTTATTGCAGCGATGTCGAGTTGGTCCCGGGGAAGGTCCGTCGGTTTCGACTCGGTTGATGTCATAACTGAATCCTTCCGTCCCTAAGGGGGACATGCAACAAGTCTATTTCTCCTATCTGGGTAGTGGAAATGCCTGCTAGGGGAGAACTTGGTCTTTGTGGGGTAATTCCTGTCACCAGCCGCGGTCTGCCCATTCCTGCAGGTGGGGCGATTCGTTGCCGATAGTCGTGTCCACACCGTGGCCGGGCATGACGATCGTGTCAGATGCAAACTTTGCGAACAGTCGTCGGTCTAGTGATTCGATGATGGCGTTGAAGTCGCCGCCCTCGAACGAGGTTGCTCCCGGCCCTCCGGGGAAGAGCGTGTCGCCACTGAACAAGAGAGGTTTGCCCTCAACTGCGAAGCACATGGAACCAGGTGTGTGACCCGGAGTTGCGATGGTCCGGAGGCGAATTCGGCCGACCTCGATGATGGAGTCGTCTTCGAGGATCTCGTCATATGTGTCGAGCATGGATGAGTCTGCAGCTGTAACCGATACCGAATATCCGGCGTCGCGCATTTCTGGCACGGCTTGGATGTGGTCCCAGTGTCCATGGGTCTCGATGACCCGCCTGACTCCCAATAGCCGTGCCAGGTCGATCAACTTGTCGTGTTCGTTGGCCGCGTCGATCAGCACAGCGTCACCGGTTTGTGTGCAGCGGAGGATGAAGACGTTGTTGTCCATCGGGCCGACGACCACTTTGTGGATCTCAAGGTCGGAATCCGAGATGTGTTGGGTGTCCAGCGTTGTGGCCATGGCTACAGTCTCGCGCTCCCGGCCGATGGAACGATCGCAGACACCACCCGGAAGCCGAGTGCCAACGCCGGTCCGATCTGATTCGAGTCGAAGGTGGCATAACTGATTGTGGGCGGTAGGCGATCCGCTGCTGCGAGGTGGATCGCCTCGATGGCTCGAACAGGCTGTGTGCGTCCAATAGCAACGGCTCTGTCCAGACAGAGCTGGTCGACTGGTATCACGTTGAAGCAGTCCCATTCGCGTCGGATCGATGCCCGAAGGGAGGCTGCTCGGCTCCGTGAGAGGTCCATGCGATCGACGACCATGGTTACCTCGGTCAGCGCCATTGCGCTGGCACACCAAGTGGAATCGAGGGACATCTCCTCGGTGATCAGATCTCTGTCTGTCCCGTCCACATACCTGGCGAGCAAGGCCGTCGAGTCAAGGAAGATCGTCATCGTCCGCGGACCTCTCTAATCAGGTGATCGATCCGGGCGCCGTGCCACAGTTCGACCTTGGCGGCCGCCTTGGGTCTTGCCGGGTCGGGAGCGAGGACCAGTTCGCCACGGTCAGCGAGATCCTGAAGGGAGGCAGTCGGCTCATCGTTCTCGATCGGTCCGAGTTGGGCCACAGGGTGACCGTCGATGGTGATCTGAACCTTGTTGCCAGCGCCGGCGCTGCGGACCATCGCTGTAATGCTCTGGCGGAGGTCGCGAATTCCAACTTGTTCCATCGCTCGAGCCTAGGACTATATGTGTACACACATGTACATTGCGTCTGCTCGAAATGCACGTTCGTATCTGCTACAAACGCCGTGTACCGAGATTCGGTGACATGAATCGACCCAGGGGGATCGCGTGAATTTCGCTTTCAGTGAAGACCAAGAGGCGCTGCGCAAGGTCGTGAAGGACTTCTTGAACGCAAAGTCCGATGAAGCAACCGTGCGGGAGCTGATGGACACAGAAGTTGGTTATGACACCGCGGTCTGGACCCAGATGGCTGAGCAGATGGGTCTCCAGGGACTGGTGATCCCCGAGGAGTTCGGCGGATCGGGCTACTCCTTCGTTGAACTCATCGTCGTACTCGAGGAAATGGGTCGGCGACTTCTGTGCGCTCCGTATTTCTCGACGGTCGTTCTCGGTGCTCAGACTCTGATGCACTCCGGTGACGACGCGGCGAAGTCCAAGTATCTGCCGGGTATTGCTTCGGGCGAGACGATCGCGACCCTCGCCTATACCGAGCCCAACGGGAAATGGGACGAGTCAGCTGTTACCGCGACAGCAACGGCATCGGGTGATGGCTGGACCATCAACGGCACCAAGATGTACGTGCTCGATGGACACGTCGCCGACTTGATCATCACGGCTGCCCGCACTGAAGCTGGCGTAAGTCTGTTCGCCGTGCAAGGCGACGCTGCTGGCCTGACCCGCACAGCGCTTTCCACCATGGACCAGACTCGCAAGCAGGCCAAGCTGGAATTCGACGGTGTGGCCGCTGAGCTCATCGGAACTGATGGTGCTGGATGGGAGACCATCGCTATGGTGCTCGACCTAGCAGCGGTCGCCCTGGCGGCCGAGCAGGTCGGCGGAGGCCAGGAAGTTCTGGAGATGGCGGTTCAGTACGCAAAGGATCGCGTCCAGTTCGGCCGGCCCATCGGCTCGTTCCAGGCGATCAAGCACAAGTGTGCAGACATGTTGTTGGAGGTCGAGTCTGCCAAGTCCGCCGCGTACTACGCGGGCTGGTGTGCATCAGAACTCAACGAGGAACTGCCGAGCGTCGCTTCACTCGCCAAGGCCTACTGCTCAGAGGCCTACTTCCA
>JAGQSZ010000048.1 GCA_020439285.1 Microthrixaceae bacterium | reverse complement strand
TGTTCGATCATCTCCTCAGCATCTGCCAGCGTGCCGTATTCGGGAGCCACGTCGCAGTAGTCGGATACGTCGTAGCCGAAGTCTCGTTGTGGGCTCTTGAAGAACGGCGAGACCCACATGGTTCCGACGCCCAGGTCGACCAGATAGTCGAGTTTGCTGGTGATGCCGGGCAGGTCGCCGATCCCATCGCCGTTGGAATCAGCGAAGGACCGTGGATAGATCTGATAGATCGTCGTGGAGTGCCACCAAGGAGAACCCATGGCTAGATGATCGCTCAACTCCGGCTGTGTTCGCGCCGGAACCACGCCTGATGGAACCGGGATACCCTCGGATGGCCCCTATGGGCGCGTTCATGCAGCAACTCGGAAGTGGAGGTGAGCCGTGGACCGTCGAATTGTGGAGTCCCGGATCACCTTGCCGGGGAAGCTGCTCGGCAAGGCAAGGCGAGTTTCGTTGAGCGATGTTGTGGTAGCGCTCGCTGTGATGGTCATGCTCTATGGAATTGTCCGAGTCGGACGGGGGACAGCGGTGTCCTTCGCACCTGAGACCAACCGTTCCATCGATACCGCTGTGCGCAACCTGCCCTACTACGCGGCGCGCAGCCTGTTGCGCATGTTCATCGCGCTCGCAGCCTCCCTGGTGTTCTCATTTGTCTACGCGTACGCAGCAGCTCGTAGTCGACGAGCCGGAAAGGTGCTCATACCAGCACTCGACATATTGCAATCCGTTCCGATCCTCGGATTCCTGTCGATCACGGTCACCGGTTTCATCGCCTTGTTCCCGGGATCGCTGCTCGGACTCGAGATGGCATCGATATTCGCCATCTTCACGTCGCAGGCCTGGAACATGACCTTCAGCTTCTATCACTCGCTCGTGACGGTCCCCGCCGAACTCGACGAACTCTCCAAGATGCTCAGACTGACCCGATGGCAACGGTTCTGGCGTATCGATGTTCCAAACGGGGCAATCGGTTTGATCTGGAACGGCATGATGTCCATGGGCGGAGGTTGGTTCTTCCTCGTTGCATCAGAGGCGATCACCGTTTCCAACAAGCAGTACTCGCTTCCGGGCATAGGGTCGTTCGCGGGTGCGGCAATTGCTGACGGTGACCTGGTCAAGGTCGGGTGGGCGATCCTGGCGATGGTGGTGCTCGTGGTCGGTGTGAACGTGTTGTTCTGGCGGCCACTGGTGGCCTGGTCAGAGTTGTTCCGCAATGAACAGTCCGAGTCGGCATCGGTGACGCGGTCATTCGTGTTGGACCTGTTGCGTCGCTCACACTGGCCGCGAGCACTCGCAGCGCTCCGGTGCCGCATGGCTGTGCCGCTCGATGCAGCCATGGGTCGCGTGTTCGGCACAGACGATGTCGTCCTAGAAACCGATGAAGCAGATCGACGACTCGGCGATGTGGTCTTCTGGTTCGTGATCGGCGGATTGACCGCCTACGGGACTTGGAAGCTGTATTCCTTCGTAGCCCACGATGAAGGTCCAGCGGTGTTCTGGCGACCGTTCTGGCTCGGTGCGGTTACCTTCGTTCGCGTCATCGTGTTGATCGTGTTCGCCACCCTCATCTGGGTTCCGATTGGCGCCAAGATCGGATTGAATCCCAAAGCAGCACGGATCGCTCAGCCGCTCGTCCAAGTGTTGGCAAGTTTCCCCGCCAACTTCCTGTTTCCTTTCGCCACGTTCATATTCATCCGGACAGGTCTTTCGCTGGACATCGGTGGCATCGTCCTGATGAGCCTCGGTGCGCAGTGGTACATCCTGTTCAATGCAATTGCGGGCGCAATGGAAATCCCCTCCGACCTACGTGAAGCTATGGAAGACCTCGATGTGCGCGGCTGGCAACTCTGGCGCAGGCTGATCATCCCCGGCGTGTTCCCCTCATATGTGACCGGCGGGATCACAGCGTCGGGCGGGGCTTGGAACGCCTCGATAGTCGCCGAGACCGTCACCTATGGCGGAGTGACGCTCACCGCAACGGGACTTGGTGCCTACATTGCTGCCGCATCCGAAACGGGCGATATGCGTCATGTGCTCGCAGGAGTAGTGGTCATGAGCTTCTATGTCGTCTCCATCAACAGGTTCATATGGCAACCCCTGTTCAAGGTCGCACAGGAGAGGTATTCGTTGTGAGAACGCAGAACGAACCCCAGGATTCAGCACCACTGATCCGAACCGTTGCACTACGAAAAACCTTTGACCTCCCAGGAGGGGAGAAGGTCGTCCTCGATGGAATAGACCTAGAGGTCCACGAAGGGGAAGTTCTCGCACTGCTCGGCAAGTCCGGCAGCGGTAAATCGACGCTGCTGCGCTGCATTGCGGGGCTCCTGGCCCCGACAACTGGACACGTTGAGTACCGCGGCGAGCGTCTGACCGAAGCCAACCCGGGCACGTCGATGGTCTTCCAGACATTTGCGCTTCTCCCATGGGAGACCGTGCAACAGAACGTCGAGATCGGACTCGAGGCACGCGGAATCACCGGCGCCGAGGCGTCGCAGCGGGCGTTGCGGGTGATCGACATGATCGGACTCGACGGGTTCGAGACCGCGTATCCAAAGGAGCTCTCGGGCGGAATGCGACAGCGAGTCGGATTTGCCCGGGCGCTGGTAACGGATCCCGAGGTCCTCTTGATGGACGAACCGTTCTCGGCCCTCGATGTGTTGACCGCCGAGAACCTGCGAGGAGAACTGCTCGAAATCTGGAGCCGAGATGACATTCCAATCAAGTCGATCGTCATCGTCACCCACAACATCGAAGAAGCGGTTCTGCTAGCGGATCGGGTGATCGTCCTGGGATCAAATCCCGGCCGTATCCGTGAGGAGATCAGGATCAACCTAGACCGGCCTCGGGATCGTCGATCCCGCCAGTTCGAGTTCCTGGTCGAGGGCCTCTATCGGACCATGACGGGTCGTGTGAGCGTTGACGGAGAGACACAGGAGGATCTGGTACCCGATGAGACCCAGCAGCGAACCCCGGGCAGTCATCCGCTTCCTGTGGCGACAGTGGACGGGCTGTCGGGCCTTGCTGAGATCCTCGAACGGTTCGCACCGTGCACCCTGTCCGATGTAGCTGATGAGTTGGGACTACAGGTCGGAGATTTCCTGCCTTCGGCCGAAGCCCTGGAGATGCTCGGCTTCGCGACAGTCGATCGCGGGAATATCTCTCTGACCGACAGCGGCCGGATGTTCGCTGGAGCGGACATCCAGATGTCCAAGGAGATCTTTGCCGAAGAAGCCCGTCAGAGAGCACCTCTGGTGGGCGTGATTGTCAATGCGTTACAGAGCACTGGCAAGGGATCTCTTCCGTCCGGATTCTTCCGTGACATCCTTCGCCGGTCGTTCGGTGAGGCGGACACCGAGATGCAACTCGATACCGCGATCAACTGGGGCCGCTACGGAGAACTCTTCGAGTTCGATGCATCCCAAGAGAACCTGCGATTGGAATCGTTGGCCTGACAGGCCGACGGCCTGGCTACCCGGATGGTCTTGGACGTCAGCCGGGACCGAATGGGTTGGCCGGGCGTGGCATCGCCGGACCAGTTGGCCGAGGAGCCGGGCGTGGCATCCGTCCTTGATCGGCGTTGGCCGATGGAGTCTCCGGTGTCAGATGTTGAGGGAGCGGCGGTGGTGTCGGCGGCGTTTGGGGCATTGCGTCTGCAAGAGTCGTAGCGCCATTCTGCGCTGCAGCAATCAGACGGTTCACCTCGGCGCCAGAGATGGTTTCGTTCTCGAGCAACAGTTGTGCAATGAGATCGAGAGCGACACGGTTCGTCTGGATCAGTTCCTGGCAGCGTCGCTCGCCTACGCGGAGGATCTTTTCGACCTCGTCGTCGATCAGACGAGAAGTGTCCTCGGAGTATTCGCGCTGCTGGCCGAAGTCCTCGCCAAGGAACACAGGGCCAGAGGTGCCCCAAGCCCGTGGACCGATCTTGTCGCTCATACCGAACTCGGTGACCATCCGTCGTGCGCGCTCGGTGCTGACCTGGAGGTCATTGCTGGCGCCGGTGGAACGATGGTTGAACACGAGTTCCTCGGCAACACGACCCCCCATGGCGACAACGATCGACTCTTCTAGGTACTCCATCGAGTACGAGTGCCGCTCCTCTTCGGGCAACTGCTGGGTGACTCCCAGAGCCATGCCACGCGGGAGGATCGTCACCTTATGAACCGGATCGGCGTTCGGTAGCAGGGCGGCACACAGCGCGTGTCCGCCCTCGTGATATGCCGTGATTTCCTTTTCGGAATCGGACAGAACCATTGACTCGCGGCGCTGACCCATGAGGACCCGGTCACGTGCGTCCTCGAAGTCGTGCATCTCCACAACCTTGGACCCACGCCGAACAGCGCCCAAAGCTGCCTCGTTGACAAGGTTCGCCAAGTCAGCGCCCGACATGCCCGGCGTTCCCCGAGCGACCATTGCCAGATCCACATCGGCGCTCAACTTCTTGTGGCGGACGTGCACGTTGAGGATGTCCCGACGGTCATCGAGTTCGGGCAACGGCACGACCACCTGGCGGTCGAAACGACCGGGACGCAACAGAGCAGGGTCGAGGATGTCGGGGCGGTTCGTGGCCGCCATCATCACGATTCCGTCTGTTCCTTCGAAACCGTCCATCTCGGCGAGCATTTGATTGAGGGTCTGCTCGCGTTCATCGTGACCGCCGCCCATTCCGGCGCCACGCTTGCGGCCGATTGAATCGATCTCGTCGATGAAGATGATCGCCCGGCCGTGCTTGCGTGCGGATTCGAAGAGGTCGCGCACACGAGATGCACCTACGCCTACGAACATCTCCATGAAATCGGACCCGGTGACGGACAGGAAAGGCACGCCTGCCTCGCCGGCAACGGCCCTGGCGATAAGAGTCTTACCTGTACCCGGAGGCCCGACGAGCAGCACACCCTTGGGGATGCGGGCACCGATCTCCAAGAAACGGTCAGGTTCTTTCAGGAAGTCGACGACTTCGCTGATCTCTCGCTTGACCCCCTCGTAGCCAGCGACATCGGAGAACATGGTTCCGGGACGTTCAGTGGTGTAGGTCTTGGCCCGTGACCGGCCGATGGACATGATTCCGCCCATCTGGCCCTGCGCACGGCGTTGCATCCACACGAAGAACCCGATGATCAACACGATCGGCAACAGCAACGGGACGACCTGTGCGATGAATCCGGCAGTGGGCGTTTCGAACTTGACCGCCACGTCATTGTTCTTCATCGAATCGAGCAGTTCCGGTGGTGGATCGCTCGGACCGGTGGTTACGAATGACTCGCCGCTCTTGGTCTCACCAGTTACTGATGCGTCGACGTTGTTCCAAGTGACGGACTTGATGTTTCCCTTGGCAACTTCCGAAGTGAACTTGGAGAACGGAATTTCGTTTGCTGGCCGGGCGGACAGGGACAGAGCACTGACGACCGTCACGCCGATTACCAGCACGAGCACCCAGATGAGCCATGAGGGCAGGCTGTTTTGTGCGCCACCGCCGGGGCGGTTGCGTGAGTTGTCGCCGGGTGTTCGGCCTTCGTCCTGCTCTGCGGGCATCGCATAAGCCTAGAAGGTGAATACGACACTTCCGAAGCAGACGCCTGCGGGACTGAGAAGTTCGCTCAGCCCAACCGCCCACGGTGACCATCATGCAGGCCGATGCGGGGTGGGGCTACGGTGGACGACGTGAGCCGAACATGTGCCCGGGCGACATGCCCGCAACCTGCCGACGCAACGCTGTCGTACTCCTACGCAGACAAGATCGTCTGGGTCGAACCGCTCATCTTGGAAGCTCATCCGATGGTGCATGACCTTTGTATCGAACATGCTGCAAACGTCAAGGTTCCCCGCGGGTGGGAGCTGCGCGACCTGCGAAGGGCAGATGGTCGTGTGCATGAACTGCCACAGGATGCAACCGCTGGTCGCGTGCGTTTCGATCTGATCGGCGCTTGACTCTCAAGTCGTGACTCACGACGATTCCGGTAACCCGGACGGCGTCACGGCGCACGAACCACGCCACACGTCGGACTCGGACACGCCGGACAGCTATGCAACCCAGATTCGGGCCGCGGTCTCAATGGAGCGGTGGGGCTTCGGTGACGCTGTCACGGGGATGATCGTCGCGTTCCTATTGAGCAACATCATCGGAGTTCTGATTCTCAGCATCGCCGGGTGGGACAGCACAGCGAAGATCCCGATGTGGGGATTTGGTGTGCTCCAGATTCCGCTGTGGGCTGGCTATGTCGGCGTCTCCATATTCGCCGGGCTCAAGGGAAGTGGGCTGGTGAGAGCGTTTGGGCTGCGTGTCCGGACGGTTGACCCGATTATCGGGCTCGTTATCGGAATCACCTGTCAACTCTTGGTGCTCCCGGTCCTCTACATGCCAATTTTCCGGATGACCGATACCGACTCTGAAGCCCTGTCAAAGCCCGCCAAGGAACTAGCGAGTGGTGCCCAGAGCCTGTGGAGTTGGGCGCTGTTTGCAATCTTGGTCGGCCTGGTCGCACCTGTCATCGAAGAACTGTTCTTCCGAGGCCTGATGCTCAGATCGTTGTCAAAGCGGGGGATGGGACAATTGGCAGCGGTCCTGATTTCTTCAGCCATTTTCGCTGGGCTTCATTTCCAACTGTTGCAACTCCCGGGACTCTTCGTGTTCGGGCTTGTGCTTTCTTCGCTCACGGTGCTGACCGGAAGGCTCGGGCCGTCGATCTTTGCTCACATCGGGTTCAACGCCACGACGGTCATCGTCTTGTACTTGGACTACAGGTCCCGCCTGCACTGAACACATCTGGACTGAGCGCAACGAGGCGGCGGAAAGCCGGCCAGATTCGGTTCCAGCAATAGGCCAAATGGACCATATTTGGCCTTGGAGCCTCATGTTCAGCGACTGATGGCCGATTCCCTGTGGGGACGTGGACCGTGTGCCTGGGGCGAGATGGTCCTTAGAGAATCCCTACCGCTGGAGTATGCAATGACCGTCGAGAACTGCGCGCACGACCAAGTCGAGATAGCCATCATGGTCGATGGCACCAGGTTGGTGATGCGTTCGTGTTCCGAATGCGACGTCCGCAGTTGGCATCGTGATGGAGCCTCGGTGGCACTAGATGGTGTTCTGCACGACATCAGGTCGGTTCCCACTCGCTACCGTCGGGCGCTGTCCACCTGATCGCGGACTAAGAACACTCGGCCTGGTTGCTGCGCCGGGCGACGCTGCGTGCAACGATGTCTGGCGCATGCAGGAGCAGGATTTCGAATGGTCCACTGATGAACCTTTGGATGGACCGGACTCATCTATGAACCCGATGGACGATTCGTCACTCGTTTCGGGGCGCCCAAATGTGATTGACCAGTCGGATCCCACGGATTCCGAAGTCGTATCCGGAATCTGGGAACGCATCTTCACCTGGGTGATTGTCGCTGCCTGCTGTGGGTTCGTGCTGTACTCGTTGCATCCCGAGTTGATCTTCGCCAACACCACCCCAACTGGCGGCGACATGGGTGCACACGTCTGGGGTCCCAGGTTCCTGCGTGATCACCTGCTCGGACAATTCAGGACCGCCGGATGGACCCAGGATTGGTACGCGGGCTTTCCCGCCTACACCTTCTACATGGTCGTCCCATCGTTGATGATCCTGTGGCTCGCGGCGAGTCCACCCATCTGGCTGGCTCCCTTCCTGCTAGCGGGTATCACGTTTGCTGCCTACCGAGTTATTCCCCGGCTGAGGACACCATGGATCAAACACCTGACCATCGGTGTGACCGTGTTCGCAGCGATCCTCGTGATCCCGGTGCCCTACAACATCGCGTTCAAGATCATCGCGATCTCTGGACTGATCACACTGCCGATAGCAGCATGCGCCCTTGCCAAGGCGTTGTCGGCTCCATTTCCAGCCCCTCCGCTCATAGCGATGGCAACGCTGCCGTTCATTTACGACAAGGGCTTCACGATCCTGGGCGGCAACGGCGCCTCCACGATGGCAGGCGAGTTCGCCTTTTCGATTTCGTTGAGCTTCGCGCTGTTCTACCTGGCGGTCCTGTTCCACGGAACCCGGACCGGTCGCTGGCGCGTTCCCGGAGCGATCCTGTTGGCATTGACAGTGCTGTGTCACATCATCCCGGCGATCTTCGTGGTGATCGTGACCGTGGTCGTGGTGCCGTTCCTCCGTCGGGCACCGGGGTCTGAAGACCTGGTTGAGGTAGCGGCAACGGTCGTCGACGATGTCGATGCCCCGGACGTGGAATCGGATGATCACACGGTCGCAGACAGCCTGTCGGCCGGTCTAGATTCCGAGACCGGGACCGAGACGGAGACCGAAGAAACAGTCGGGAGTATCGATGACGACGGTCAGCCGTGGTGGTCTGGTTCAAAGACCGGATCGATCTTGGCGACGGCCGCGATCGCGATACTCGGCGTATTGGTGATCATCGACCGAACATGGTTGGACGCCACTGGAAAGCACGATCCCGATGCCGGCGGCCTGTCCGGTCTACAGCACTTCTTCCCCGCGGCAGCAACTGTCGTCGCGCTCGTCCTATTCACCAGTTTCCAACCACGAATTCCGCGCTGGCTTCTGAGCGTCAAGGGGATACTCGCAGCGTTACTCGTCGTCTGCGGAGTGTTGTTGGTTCGACCCACTGGATGGGGCTTGGCAATCGCGATCGCCTTCGTAGTAGGGCTGGTCTTCGTGACCGTCGATTGGCACGTGATCGGATGGCTTGGCGCGGTCGCTCCGATAGCGGCCCTGGTGACCGGGTTCTGGATGCTGCCCTTCTTGGCCAACAGCACCTACATGAACGACATGGGGTGGGAGAAGTACACCCGATACTGGGATTACCTCTTAGCAGTTCCAGAGCTCGACTCCGGCGGCATGCCGATGAGGAATGTCGTGTTGGTCGCGGCCGGCGTCGGATTGATTCTCTCCGTCGTGGCGAAGGTCAGGCTCGGTTGGTTCCTGGGCCTGATCGTGTTGTTGTTCGCATGGATGTTCCGATACTTCCCGCAGTACCGACTCTGGAACGCACGTCTGCTTCCGTTCTATTTCTTGGCGATCTACATGCTCGCTGGTCTGGCTGGTGCACTCGTCATTCGACTGGTCCTCCAGGCTGTATTCGTCAAGCGAAACCAGGTGATGGTCAGAACCGTGGCAATGTCGGCAGCATCGGCAGTCGTTGTTGGCCTGGTCTTGTTGTCCTTGATGGCATCGTTCAAGGTGCTGCCTGGAGGCAAGGTAATACCTGATCCGAAGAAGCCTTCGTCCAGTGTTTTCAGGTGGGCGGGGATCAACTTCCCTGTTGGGATCGTGCCTGACTGGGCTGCTTGGAACTTCTCGGGTGTGGAGCGCAAACCTGCCTATCCCGAGTTCAAGGGTGTCGTCGATATGATGCGCAACGTCGGCGACAACAAGGGCTGTGGGCGAGCGTTCTGGGAGTTCGACCCCGACCTCAACCGCTTTGGCACGACTATGTCGCTGATGATGCTGCCGTATTACACCGACGGCTGTATCGGCTCTATGGAAGGCCTCTATTTCGAGGCGTCCACCACGACACCTTTCCACTTCCTGATGCAGTCGGCACTGTCGGTGTCGCCTTCGCGGGCGCAGCGTGAAATGCCCTATCCAAACTTTGATCTCGACTTGGGTATTCGGCAGATGCAACTGATGGGCGTCCGCTACTACATGGCTTCATCAGATCGGGCCATTGAAGAAGCCGAGACCGATGGCCGACTCGACAAGGTCAGTGACGAGACCTTCACCGGAGCTGACGGCATTGACCACCGCTGGGTGGTATTCGAGGTCAAAGGCGTTCGCATCGTGGAGGGTCTCGAGAACGATCCTGTTGTATTGAAGACCGCGAACGATCACATCGACGGCTGGGTCTACGCTGCGCAGCGCCAACCCCAGACTGAACTGCAGGCAGAGCAAGGCATTCCCGGAGCGAAATCGCCTGGGCCCGCGGTCGAATGGTTCATGGACCCGACCCGCTGGGATGTATTTCTTGCGACTAGTGGACCGACGGACTGGCCCAGAGCCACTGCTGAGACCGCGAAGGATCACCGCCAATCGAATCCGCAGGTTCAGGTGAGCAACGTCAAGATCGACAATCAGTCGGTCAGTTTCGACGTCGACCGAATCGGAGTTCCGGTTCTCGTCAAGGTCTCCTACTTCCCCAATTGGAAGGCCTCCGGAGCGACCGGTCCGTACCGAGTTACACCGAACTTCATGGTCGTGGTTCCCAACTCCAAACACGTCACGCTGACCTATGGCCGCAGCATGTCTGAAATCGGTGGCATGGGTCTGACCGTGTTCGGGATTGGTGGACTGTTCGGTCTGGCCTTTTTGGATGACCGTCGCCGTCGTGACCAACTGGAGATTGAACAATCGGCGCGACCCGATGTCGAACAGTTCGAATCTCCAGGCGATCTGCCGAGCAGCCCCACCTAGGCTGGCAGTGGATGGGTAAATTGCGACGCTTCACTGTCGTTGGCGCGATCACAACGGTCGCGGACGTCGTAGTTTTCATGGTCCTCGCTGTGACCGTGGGTGTTCAACCCTGGCTAAGCGATGCCATCGCAGTGGTAATTGCGACAGCCGTGTCATGGGTGCTGCATGGGATCGTGACCTTCCCGGATGACCCCTCACAAAGGTGGTATCGATCACCCGGTCCCTACTTGTCGACTGCGATAGTCGCAGCAGGGTTGAGCGTCGCTGTGGTACTCGCGATCTCAGTACTTGCGTCCCCGCACAGTTGGGTGGCGTTGCTCGCAACAAAGCTGTTGGCCTTAGCAGTCGCCTTCCTGTATCGAGTGAGCCGGTACAGGGGAACGATGTTCGTAGCAATCCGTGCCGAGCAAGGAGCTCCGAATCCAAGACCGCTCCCGTCGGGAACATTTCGTCTGAGCGTTGTTCTGCCAGCATTCAACGAAGAGGATCGAATCGAAGCCTCAGTTCGACAGGTTCGCCGGGAGCTTCATGGCATCGCTGACAGCGGTGGCCTTGAGATCCTCGTCGTGGATGACGGCTCGCATGACGCGACCTCGCAACGGGCTCTTGACGCTGGTGCAGACTCGGTAATCAGACACGAGGTGAACAGGGGCAAGGGCGCCGCGGTCAGGACCGGGATGCTCGCCGCGAATGGTCGCACCATCGCTTTCACCGACTCGGACCTGTCCTATGCGCCTGGGCAGATAGCAGGGCTGCTCGAGGAAATCGAGCGCGGTTGGGACGTGGTGGTGGGTAGCCGTCAACACATCGAAACTCGAACCGTTGTCAGGGCAGGCAGGCTGCGCGAACTCGGTGGAAGAGTTATCAACTTGTTGAGCGCGTATGCGCTTCTGGGTCGCTATAGGGACACTCAATGTGGGCTGAAGGCATTTAGATCAGACGCTGCCAAGCAGATTTTCAGCCACACCCATATCGACGGGTTCGCGTTCGATATCGAAGTGTTTGCTCTTGTCGAGCGATACAGGTTGGCGTTGTTGGAGGTCCCCGTATCGCTCTCCAACAGTGAGCGTTCGACCGTGCGCGTAGTCCAGGACGCACTCAAGTTGATAGTCGACCTATTCCGGATCCGGGCCTACGGGCGAGCCGGGCTCTATGAGCCCACACGTAGTGCTGATTCGGTCGAATCGCCTGATGACGACAACTCTGCAGAGTTCGGCTGAACACACTGTGAACACGATCACATGGTCGTGAATCATTGATAGCGAACTAGGATCACTCTCCGTGAGCGATCTGATGTCCATCTTCAAGGCGTACGACGTCCGCGGGGTTGTCCCAGATCAGTTCAACCCCGACCTCGCCCGAGCTATCGGAGCAGGATTCGCCAGGTTCCTTCTTGAGGTCGATGGTCCAGAGGCTGTTAACACTGTTCTCGTCGCTCGCGATATGCGTCCATCGGGTGTTGAGATGACAGCGGCGTTCATTGACGGGGTTACATCCCAAGGGCTCGATGCGATCGACCTGGGTTTGGCTTCTACAGACCTGTTGTACTTCTCGGCCGGTGCGCTTGATGCTCCCGGAGCAATGTTCACGGCCTCGCACAATCCTGCGCAGTACAACGGCATCAAGTTCTGTCGCTCGGGCGCTCGCCCGGTTGGCGAGGAGACCGGGCTGTCCACCATCCGAGGCTTTGCCCAGCAGAACTTAGATGGTCAACTCGGTGGATCTGACAGGGTTGGAACTGTCAGATCGCGTGACATGATCACAGCGTTCGCCGCCCATGTGCACTCATTTGTCGACACCGACCAACTCGCCCCGCTGAAAATCATTGCCGATACCGCAAACGGGATGGGTGGCCTGATCGTCCCAGCAGTGTTCGACGGTCTGCCTTTCGACATCGAGGTGATGTTCCCGGAACTCGATGGCACATTCCCCAACCATCCTGCAGATCCGATGCAACCCGAGAACACCGCTGACCTTCGACGTCGGGTCGTTGAATCCGGCGCCGACATCGGACTTGCATTCGACGGTGATGCAGATCGAGTGTTCCTGATCGATGAGAACGGCGTGGGCCTGTCCGGATCCACGACGACTGCGATCATCGCTGCGTCGGTCCTTGACAAGAATCCGGGTGAAACAGTCATTCACAACCTGATCTGTTCCAAAGCCGTTCCCGAAGTCGTCACAGAACACGGCGGGACTCCAGTAAGGACCCGGGTAGGGCATTCATTCATCAAAGAGGTCATGGCCGAAACTGGTGCCATATTCGGCGGTGAGCACTCGGCGCACTACTACTTCAGGGACAACTATCGGGCCGATTCCGGAATCATCGCAGCGCTCGTAGTGCTCGAACAGATGTCAGTTACTGGCAAGCCTTTGTCAGAACTACGCAAACCATTCGAACGCTACGCGGATTCCGGCGAGATCAATACCAAGGTCGATGATCCCAAAGCCGTGATCGCAAAGGTTGCGGAGCATTACTCCGAGTTCCCCCAGGACACCCTCGACGGCCTGACCGTTGATCTGGGCGACTGGTGGTTCAACTTGAGGCCATCCAACACCGAACCACTGCTTCGACTGAACTTGGAAGCAACCGATGTCGAATCCTGCAACGAACACGTTGAGCAGGTGCGCTCACTGTTCACCTAGCTAGGGGCCTGATTCGGTAGCCGGTCATCCGGTTACGAGACATCGATACAGATAAGAACTAGGGACGGTGGCACCGTCCTAATCAACCAAACGAAATCCATGACAGGAGTCTTAGATGCCTACATCACAGGAACTCGACCAGCGACTGTTGGAGATCCTCGCCTGCCCCCAGGACAAGGGTCCGCTGTTGTACTTCAAAGATGAATCCATGCTGTTCAATCCACGGTTGGGTCGGATCTACCCGATCCGCGATGGGATTCCGGTCATGCTGATCGATGAGGCGACCGATGTAGACGATGCCGAGGTCAAGCGCCTCACCGAACTCGCTGATGCCGAGGGCATCAAGTTGAACTTCGAGGTCTGAGTGCCGGATTCACTCGCAATGATGGAGGCTGCCAGGGCCATGCCCGAGCAGTTCGTCACAGCAGTAGACGCACCATCGCCACTCGTCGACAGGCCCGGAGCATCCTTCAACGGGGTGTTCATTGCTGGAATGGGCGGCAGTGGAATAGTTGGTGACGTCGCTCGAGTGGTTGTATCGCCCACCAGCCGGATCCCCGTGGTGACCACGAAGTCGGATCAGTGCCTTGGTTTCATTGATGAGAATTCGCTTGTCATCATCTCATCGTTTTCCGGTCATACGGCCGAGGCGATCGGGATCATGACTGAGGCGATCGATCGGGGAGCGACCGTGGTCGCGGTCTCCACCGGTGGCCGCGTTGCGGAACTCGCCGATGAGGCCGGTGCGCCATGTTGGATCGTCGACGGGACGATTCCATGCCCCCGCGCCGCGCTCGGCGCGCTTGCGGTACCAGTACTGCGGACGCTCGATCACTACGGGTTGTTCACAGTGAACGACGGTCGATCACTCGAGTTCCACCTCGAAGCCACCGCAAAACAACTCCAGGCTCGTGGCAATGACTTCGATCGCGAAGACAATCCCGCAGCCAGGCTTGCCCGTCGGATCGGTCGAACAATTCCACTCATCTATGGAGCCCGTGCACTGGGCGAAGCAGCGGCCATTCGCTGGAAATCGCAGTTCAACGAGAACCCCAAGGTCCCGGCGTTCTTCGGCGTGGTGCCCGAGTTGACCCACAATGAGATCTGCGGATGGGCACAACACGGTGACATGACCCGACAGGTGCTCACATTGGTGCAGTTGCGGCACTCCTTCGAAGGCGACCGCAACGCTGCAGCAATGGACATCGTCGGGGAAATCACTGATGAGGTGGTCGCCGGTGTCCACGAGGTTCGTGCAGAAGGCGATGGCATGCTCGCCCAGTTCTTCGACCTTGTGATGATGGGTGACTTCGTGTCACTCCACCTAGCGCTGGCTGAGGGGATCGACCCAGGTCCCGTGCCGGTCCTAGACGACATCAAGACACGTCTGCGCTAGATTCTGCGGGGGGTTGGTTCGCCAACTCCGGTTCGGGCTGCTTGAACCAGGTGTCAGACGACCCCAGCTCTGGATCATCTCCTTACAGCTACCTTCTACGCGCCCGCGTTCGGGCGCATGAGAGGAATCCATGACATTCACAGATTTCCGTGTCGCCGACCTCGAGCTGGCCGCGCTGGGACGCAAGCAGATCGAACTCGCCGAACAGGAAATGCCAGGCCTGATGGCGATCCGTGCCGAGTACACAGACTCGCAACCCCTAGCGGGCGCGCGGATCACCGGTTCGCTG
>JAGQSZ010000495.1 GCA_020439285.1 Microthrixaceae bacterium | reverse complement strand
CCCTGGAAAATAAAAAAGCCGGTCCCTAACTAGAGGAACCGGCTGTAAATAAAACCCGGCAGTGTCCTCAAACGGAGGGCGAAGCCCGGAGTGCTACGGAGCGTAGCGAAGTCTCTCCCCAAGCGTAAGCGTTAGGAGCTTGTCGACTCCTTGTGGGATCGAGTACAAAAAAAAGTCCCAGCTATCGCTAACTGGGACCTTAAATAAAAACCCGGCAGTGTCCTACTCTCCCACCTCGTCTCCAAGGCAGTACCATCGGCGCTGGAAGGCTTAACTTCTGTGTTCGAGATGGGAACAGGTGTGACCCTTCCGCCATCGCCACCGGGAAAACTTTTACCTTCGACTTACATCGTCGGCTTAAGCATCGCGCCTGCATCATCAGCTCTAGGCTGTGACCGACGTCTAATCTTTTATTAAATTGTTCTTTGACATCCGCTAAGACTCGGGCAGAATCCGCGGGAAAGAGTGACACAGAGAGTGAGAACAATATCTCAGGTGCGCTGAATTGATAGATAAATCCAAGCTCACAGACTAAATCACGAAGTCTTTCATTCTCTTAACCTACGCTTGCCGTATCGTCACTTCCGATTGGATACTTTCGCCTTGTCTACAGG
>JAGQSZ010000494.1 GCA_020439285.1 Microthrixaceae bacterium | reverse complement strand
AGATTCCGAACACCATGCGGCCGGATGCGGTCGTGGTGTCGATCTGAGCGCCCTTTCCGGTCAGCACACGTAGGCCGATCCTGCGTTCTGACAGATCCTTCACGGTGTTGACCAGGTGGGCAAGCGACCGTCCGAGGCGATCGAGCTTCCAGACCACCAGCACATCGCCTTCGCGCAAGGATTTTAGGCAGACGGCCAGGCCGGGCCGATGATCCCGAGCGCCGGAAGCGCGATCCTCATAGATGTTGTCCTGCTCGACGCCGGCGGCGCGCAGGTCGTCGTGCTGCAGGTCGAGGGACTGGGAACCATCAGCTTTGGAGACGCGGGCGTATCCGATCAGCATGTTTCTTAAACGTTAGTTTGAGGCGGCGCGCCGGCCGCGATTGCATCGACCTCTGGAAATGTATCTCAACCAGCTTCATAAACAAAGCGTCTTGAACACCGCCCCATTTTTGAAAAAGGAACAAGGATGCCGCGTCGCGTCACTTTAACCGATCGGCAGAAGGACGCGTTGTTGCGCTTGCCGACCTCACAGGCGGATCTGCTGAGGCACTACACCCTGAGTGACGAGGATCTCGGGCACATCAGACAGCGCCGGCGCGCTCACAACAGGTTCGGCTTC
>JAGQSZ010000493.1 GCA_020439285.1 Microthrixaceae bacterium | reverse complement strand
CTGACGGGATGGCAGCGCCTGCCGCTTCTGGGCCGGTTCCTGCCCGGCGCCCGCGCCCGAGGGGCCGAGATCGCCGCCGCCGTGACCCGCGCCGCCGAAACCCTCGAAATCGCCGCGCTGCTCGACCGCCGCCCCGGACAGCTTTCGGGTGGCCAGCGCCAGCGGGTCGCGCTGGGCCGCGCGCTGGTGCGTGAACCGGCGGCCTTCCTGCTCGACGAGCCGCTGTCGAACCTCGATGCCAAGCTGCGCGTCCAGACCCGGGCCGAAATCGCCCAGCTGCACCGCCGGCTGGCCACGACCTTCGTCTATGTCACCCATGACCAGGTCGAGGCGATGACCATGTCAAACCGCATCGCGGTGATGATGGATGGCGAGATCCTGCAATGCGCCGCACCGGACATCGTCTATAACGACCCCGACGATATCCGCGTCGCCGAATTCATCGGCTCGCCCAAGATCAACATACTGCCGGCCGAAAGCGACGAGAGCGGCCGCCTGCGTGTCTTCGATCACGCTCTTCCGCTGTTCTGCCCGTTGCCGCGGCAAGTGTTCCGCATCGGTCTGCGGCCCGAACGGCTCGTTCTCGGCGACACCGACGCGCCGATCACCGGCACGGTCGCACA
>JAGQSZ010000492.1 GCA_020439285.1 Microthrixaceae bacterium | reverse complement strand
CGTCACAGTCGTCAGCCACGAGTTGCCCGTTCCCCACGGCGGATCCGGGGTCACCACCACGCCCTCCAGGCCGCTCAGCATCTCCGTGTACATGCGTCGGATCTGTCGCCTGCGTTCGATCATCTCCGGCAGCCTGGCCAATTGAGCCCGGCCGAGGGCGGCCAGGATGTTGCTCAGCCGGTAGTTGTAGCCGATCTCCTCATGTTCGTACCAGGGAAAAGGCTCACGGGACTGGGTCGACCAGAAGCGCGCCTTCTCCACCAGTTCGCCGTCGTCGGAGACCAGCATTCCGCCACCTGAGGTGGTCATGATCTTGTTGCCGTTGAACGAATAGACCCCGGCGCGGCCCATGGTGCCGGCGGGACGGTCATGGTGAGTGGCTCCGAGTGACTCAGCCGCATCTACGAGGACCGGCACTCCATGCTTTGCGGCGACCGGCAGAATCCGGTCGTAGTCTGCTGGGCGGCCCAGGAGATCCACAGGGATGATCGCCGCCACACGAAACCCCTGCCGAGATCGCTCAGCCAAGACAGTTTCGAGGAGAATTGGATCCAGGCCCCACGACTGCTCCTCGACGTCAATGAAGATGGGTCTGGCCCCCGTGTATGTGACGGCGAAGGCCGTC
>JAGQSZ010000491.1 GCA_020439285.1 Microthrixaceae bacterium | reverse complement strand
ACCTTCGGCGCGACTGCCTTCGCGGTTACATACGTGGGTGCCAAGCCGGTATTCCTCGACGCAGAGGGCGAGTCCTGGGGACTTGATCCCGAGCTCCTCCGCGACGTTCTGAAGTCAAAGTCGGATCGCGGGGATCGGGTGGCTGCAATCGTTCCCGTGGATCTATTCGGGCGTCCGGCCGACTATGACCGCTTGCTTGCCGTAGCTGCCGAATTTGATGTCCCCGTGCTGGTCGATGCGGCTGAGTCCCTGGGTGCAAGCCACGGTGATCGAGTTGCCGGCACCATGGGCCACGCGGGGATCTACTCGTTCAACGGCAACAAGATCATGACCACCTCTGGCGGCGGGATGCTCGTGTCCGACGACGAGCAACTCGTGGAGAAGGCACGTTTCTGGTCGGCGCAGTCTCGTGAGTCCTTCCCGTGGTACCAGCACGAGGAGATTGGCTATAACTACCGGATGAGCAATATCCTCGCGGCGTTGGGCCGTGCGCAACTCGCGAGGCTCCCCGAGATGATCGCCCGCAGAAGGGCAATCCGCGACCTGTATACCGAACTGCTGGCTGAACTGGAGGGCGTTCTGATTACCCTCGATCCGCCATGGGGGGTTGGCAACTCTTGGCTGAC
>JAGQSZ010000490.1 GCA_020439285.1 Microthrixaceae bacterium | reverse complement strand
CCGCGATCCTGGTGTCGTCGAGCTTCACCATCGAGCGCTGCCTCAAGGCGGGCGAGCGGGGCGACCGGCGCCGGGCGATCACCTGGCTCGCCGTCACGATGGGGCTCGGCCTCGTGTTCGTCGCCAACGAGGTGCTCGAGTGGGCGACGCTGGGCTTCGGGTTTGACGCCTCGGCGTTCTCGACGATCTTCTACCTGCTCACCGGGTTCCACGGCGCACACGTGCTCACCGGCATCGTCATCATGGCGATCGTCGGCTGGGTGGCGTTGTCGCGCGTGTCGCGCATCCAGGTGGGCGAGCCGTTGCGGGTGACCAGCTACTACTGGCACTTCGTCGACGTGGTGTGGATCCTGCTGTTCGTCATCGTCTACGTGATCGGCTGACCGGCGATGCGCAGCTCCCGCCACCTCGTCCTCGTCGCCCTCGCCGCCGTGGCGCTCGCCGTCGGCGTGGTGCAGGGCACGGCCGGTGCCGGTGAGTCGGGCGGCGCCGGGGACACGACGTCGGGCACGTCACAAGCGGACCTCGTCGCCGCCGGCGAGCAGCTGTTCCTCACCTCGTGCATCAGCTGCCATGGCGTGGACGGGGTCGGGACGCCGAACGGTCCGCCGCTGCCCGCGGCCGGCG
>JAGQSZ010000489.1 GCA_020439285.1 Microthrixaceae bacterium | reverse complement strand
GGCGAGGAGGCGCGGCTCCATCGCGGTCTCGACATGGGCGTGAATGACTACATCGTTCGCCCAGTCAACACGAGCGAGCTGCTGGCTCGGGTACGGACCCAGGTGAAGCGGAAACGCTACGCCGACTTCCTGCGCTCCCGGCTCGAGCAGACGGTCGAAATGGCGGTGCTGGACCCGCTGACGGCGCTTCACAATCGCCACTACCTTAACAGCCACATGAAGACGCTGTTCGAGGAATCGGCCGATCGCGGCCGTGCTCTGTCCGTCATGCTGATCGATGTGGATCACTTCAAGTCGATCAACGACACCTATGGGCACGACGCGGGGGACGAGGTCCTGCGGGAGCTGGCGCTCCGGCTCAAGCGCAACATTCGCGGTATCGACTTGGCGTGCCGGCTGGGCGGTGAGGAATTCGTGGTGGTCATGCCCGACACGAGCATCGACAGCGCGTACCTCGTTGCCGAACGACTCCGACAATGCATCGCCGCTACCCCGTTCTTCGTGGGCGATCAGAACGGATCGATCGATGTCACGGCAAGCGTCGGCGTTGCTGCGCTCGAATTCGCAGAGGACACGCCGGACCTCATTTTGAAGCGGGCGGATCAAGCATTGTATTGCGCCAAGCGCG
>JAGQSZ010000488.1 GCA_020439285.1 Microthrixaceae bacterium | reverse complement strand
CCCCCGGGCACAGCGCAGGGCCGGTTCAATGCGCGAACCAGACCGCCTTGAGGTCGGTATATTTGTCCATCGCATGGAACGACTTGTCGCGGCCAAAGCCGGATTGTTTGAACCCGCCAAAGGGCACCGCCATCGAGCCACGGTCAAAGCAATTGACCCAGACGACACCGGCGCGCAGCGCTTTGGCCGCGCGATGGGCGTTCCTGACGGAGCCGGTCCAGACCGCGCCTGCCAGCCCGTAGATCGTGTCATTCGCGACGGCCATCGCCTCGTCAAAGCCTTTGACGGTGATCGCCGAAAGCACCGGCCCGAAGATCTCTTCCTGTGCGATCTTCATGTCATTGCGCACGCCTTCGAAGATCGTCGGTTCGATGAAGAAGCCGCCGGTCTCCGTCTTGACCCGATTGCCGCCGATCAGCGCATTGGCCCCATCGGCGCGGCCCGCATCGATATAGCCAAGCACCCGGTCCATCTGTTCCTCGCTGACCATCGAGCCCATCCGGGTCGTGGTGCTCAGCGGGTCGCCGGGGGCGAAAACCTTCGCCTGGGCGGCGATCTTTTCCAGCAGCTCATCGCGGATCTTCTCATCGACGATCAGCCGGGAGCCGGCATTGCAGACCTGGCCGGTA
>JAGQSZ010000487.1 GCA_020439285.1 Microthrixaceae bacterium | reverse complement strand
CATTGAATTGATCTCAATGATCTTTCACATGGCTTATCGTTCTATTAAGGCGCAGCAAGAAAAAGACGGGGAGCCTGGGGGATCTTAGGAGGGCCTGTCCTGAATTCTGTGTGTGAGCCGGTTGTGGAAATCAGTCTTCGAGCGTAAACCGCTCGCCGAATTGTATCGCCAGTTGTGACTTGGCTGCATGCCACTCCTTTGGTGGCCGCTTCCATTTCGCCTCGATTTGCCGCAGTGCCAAGTAGATCAGCTTGGTCGCCGCGTCATCGCTCGGGAAATGTCCCTTGTTCCGGATCGTCTTGCGGACCTGGCTATGCAGGCTCTCGATCGCGTTGGTCGTGTAGATGATCTTGCGGACCTCCGGCGAAAACGCGAAGAACGGGATGACCTGCTCCCACTTGCGGCGCCAACTGGCGACGATCGGTGGATACTTCTGGCCCCAGACGCCTTGCTCGAACGCGTCGAGAGCCGCTGCAGCGGCCTCGGCACTGGGCGCCGCGTAGACCGGCTTCAAGTCCTTCGCGATCGCCTTGCGCTCCTTCCAGGACGCGAACTGCATCGAGTAACGGATCAGGTGGACGATGCAGGCCTGGACGACGGTATCCGGAAACACGGCCGTGATCGCCTCAG
>JAGQSZ010000486.1 GCA_020439285.1 Microthrixaceae bacterium | reverse complement strand
GATCGATCTGGGCGGGTATCCGCGCCATCAGTCGACGTTCGGCACGATCGACCACCTCGACACCACGCTGACGTTCGACACCCCGAACCCCACGCTCAAGCTGGACTCCGACGCGGCGACCCGAGAGCTGAGTTAGCCACTCCGCCCGCCGCCGGTCGCACCGTTGGCCGACGGCACGTTCATCCCGGCTTCTGCATCCGCTGACGCACGGACGCGGGGAACCTCGGTCGAAGCGGGAACCCCGGTCGAAGCGGCAACCTCAGCCGACCTCGATGGCCTGACGGCTCAGCTGACCTCGATGGCCTGGCGGCCGTGGTACCAGCCGCAGTTGGCGCAGACGGTGTGGGGCCGCTTGGGGTTGTTGCATCGATCGCACAGCGATCGGGGCGCCGAATCGAGGCGCCAGTTGGAGGCCCGACGGCTGCGGCTCTTCGCCTTGGAGGTCTTGCGCTTGGGAACAGCCATGAGAAACACCTTGATCGAGGGGTACCCCGCACCATTGCGTGGGTGCGAGCGTCGGGCAGCCGACCACGATACAGGCCGGCGACCACCCGGCGCACCTCGGGCACGGCAACCGGCCAACCCCGGGCGGGGCTCAGCGGTCGGGATGGACCTCGGAGAGCGCCGCCCA
>JAGQSZ010000047.1 GCA_020439285.1 Microthrixaceae bacterium | reverse complement strand
AGCTGTTCATATCGTCGGCAAGAAGCGCTGGAATCGTCGTGGCGCGATGGTCACGGACCGCTATCAGCACATCGTCCACCATCCAGAAGTCAACGACCTCCTGGGTTGGTGCGAGGCCAACACGATCCCGCTGATTGGGATTGACAACCTCGACGGATCAGTCGCGCTCGAACACTTCAGTCTCCCAGAGCGATGTGTGTTGCTGTTCGGTCAGGAGGGACCGGGCCTGTCTGTCGATGCGCACCGTGCTTGCGGGGCTGTGTGTTCTATCGCCATGTTCGGATCGACTCGCTCGATCAACGCTGGCGTTGCGTCTGGCATTGCCATGCACAAATGGGTGATGGACCACGCACTGGACCGGATCTCCCGCGACGCCAGCCCATCCTGATACCTCCCCGGGGTATAATGGGCGGATGGTAGGTTACGACGCCGAGAAGGATCAGTATCTCAAGCGGCTCAAGCGGATCGAAGGGCAGGTTCGGGGCATCGCAGGGATGATCGAGGATGATCGCTACTGCATCGATGTACTCACCCAGGTCTCAGCTGTCACCCGGGCTCTCCAGGGCGTTGCAGTCGGACTGATGGATGAACATCTGAAGCATTGTGTGTCGTCAGCTATGGAGCACGGTGGCGACGAAGCTGACGAGAAACTCGCCGAAGCGATGGGTGCCATCAAGTTGTTGCTGAAGTCCTGAACTGCGGCGTGCAGGGTTGTAGGCTGCTCGGACCGCGGGCAAGGGCCCTGATCGTCAGGTCATGGAGGGAAGATGGATACACCTCGGTCATCTCGTAGCGCACAGGTCGTTGGCATGGTCATGCTGGGCCTGGCTCTGGTGTTTGTAGGGTTCTCACCCGTGAGCGCCCAGGAGCCCACAACCACGACTACGACGTCAACCACGACCACGACGACTACAACGTCGACAACTACCACTTCGACGACGGTTCCTCCCACGACCGTTCCTCCCACCACAGTTCCGCCCAAGCCACCGACACCACCTGCTCCTCCGAAGCCCGACATGAAGGGCTTGCCAGCGAACTCCGGAAGTGGTCGACGGGTTGTCTACTCGGTCGGACAACAACGGGTCTGGTGGGTCGAGTCAGATGGAATACCGGTTCACACCTACTTGGTTTCGGGGAAGGCCAACACGCCTAAGACGGGCACGTACCACGTGTTCTCCAAGAGCCTGCACACGACATCTGTAAACGGAGCGGCCCGGATGACCCACATGGTTCGCTTCGCTCACGGTCGCGGCGCTGCAATCGGGTTCCATTCAATCCCGGTCAACCGGGCAGGCAAGCCACTGCAGAGCGAGGCTGAACTCGGTCAGTACAGGTCCGCCGGATGCGTTCGTCAGAGCAATGGAAACGCAGCATTCCTCTACGCCTGGGCGCCGATCGGAACCAAGGTCGTAGTCGTCAAGTAGCAAGCGAGGCTCGCTAGGCCAGATTCAGCCGAGTGCGGGTGAGCCTTCGAAAGCCACCGGGTCGCCTGCGATCGGGAACACTGGTCGACTCCATGACATCATCGACGACAGATTGTCGGTGATCTCGCGCCATCCGTCGGGATCCCAACTCTCTGACTTGCCGATCACTGAAGCGTCGTTTCCGATGTGGATCAGAGCGGGGATCTTTTCCAATCCCAAACCCTTCACCGTGGTGCGGTCGGGATCTATGAATACCATCTGTCGATCGGCCCAAGGGCCGAGGAAAGTTGCCGCGTCCTTGGCGTCAGCGGTCACCAGAAACGCTGCACGACAGTCTGCCTCTCGGAAGTCCTCAAGGATTCTGCCGGCTGTTTCGAGCACCCAAGAACTCTCGTAGGTGTACGGGTCCAAGACCACCAACAACAGGTGGAACATGGAGACCTGATCGACCACACGGAGCGGTTCTCTGCCGATCGGCTGGATCATCACATCGGGAGACACAGTTGCCACGGTTCAGAAGGTAGCGCGCCCGGGTCCTGTTAGCCGAACTTGGTGGAGTTTGTTCCAAAGTGGGGAACGCACACCGTTGCCGCGTATGGTCAGGATATGCGTGTCCTGGTGGTGACCAACGACCTGCCACCGAGGGTCGGTGGAATCCAGTACTACGTCGATCAACTCTGCAGGGGAATGGTCGACCAGGGTGACGACGTGACCGTTTACGGCTCCTCCTATGAGGGAGACGTCGCTTGGGACAGAGATGCGCCCTATCGAGTCATTAGAGAAAAGACATCGGTGTTGTTACCGACCCCCATGGTTCGTGCGCACCTGTCCAAACTGATCAAGCGCTATGAGCCAGAGGTTCTGGTGTTCGGAGCCGCATTCCCCTTGGGTCTGCTCGGACCCGCGATGAAGCGACGTTTCGGCGTTCCATATGTTGCGTTCACTCATGGACTGGAGGTTTCCGCAGTCCGAGCCCCTGGTGGACGAATGCTGCTCCGACGTATAGGAGCCAACGCTGCAGCGGTCACGTTCGTGTCGAAGTGGTGTGAGCGCAATCTGGCCCCAGCGTTCGGTCCGGGTCCGGTCTACAAGCTCTTGTCCCCGGCCGTGGATGATTCGATCTACAACACGTCGGTAACTGGCTCATCCATCCGCGAACGCTACGGCTTGGGCGATTCACCGGTCGTTACTTGCGTGTCCCGCGTGGTCGAACGCAAAGGACAGGACACACTGGTCAAGATCCTGCCATCGCTGCGGGAACAGGTGCCGGGTGCCAAGTTGCTGATCGTCGGCGGCGGCCCGTACATGGACCAATTGAGAGAACTAGCGAAACGTGGCGGGGTCGACGATGCAGTGGTGTTCGCTGGTCAGGTTCCCGACGATGAGCTGGCGGAACACTTCGCAGCTGGTGACGTGTTCGCCATGCCATGTCGAGAGCGCAAAGGTGGACTCGAGGTCGAGGCGTTCGGGATCGTGTTCATCCAGGCGCAAGGTGTCGGGCGTCCCGTCGTGGCTGGTGACATCGGCGGAGTGTCAGACTCGTTGATGGATGGCGAAACGGGCCTGTTGGTCAATAGTTCGGAGCCAGCCTCGGTTCTGGCAGCCGTCGCGGATCTGCTCTCTGACAGGGACCGTGCTAGCGAGATGGGTGCCAGGGGAGCGTCATTCGTACGCGACGGATTTACCTGGGCACAGCGCACTGTCGACTTACGTCACCTGTTGGCAGAAGTGGTCGCCGACTAAGGATCAGCCGTTCCCGAAACGCCTCGTCAACCAGTCGACGAGTACTTGGTTGACTTGATCCGGGAACTCTTGTTGAACCCAATGGCCTGCCTTGTCGATGGTTGTCATCTCAAGGTCCGAGCACATGTCAGGCATGTGTCTGGCGAGTGCTGGTGGTAGAGCGGGATCCCACTCAGCGCAGATCATCAGCGCAGGCAGATCGAGATGCTGAGTACCAACGGCCGGGTAGGTTTCGGCATTGGTGTCGATGTTCCGGTACCAGTTGATACCGCCAGCGAAGCCGGTCCGGTCAAAGGCCGACACGTAGACATCCAACTCATCGGGTGACAGCACGGCATCACCATGGGTGCCCAATGATTCGATGTTCTTGAACGGATTGAAATTGGAACCGCGTTCCCGACCGAATCCTTGAGCAGCCATGGCCGCCGGATCGGTTCCTCCACGCGTCAACTTCTCGAAGATCATCCGGGCCTTGGAGTCCATGACGGACTCTGCCACCCCTTCATCTTGGAACCACAGCATGTACAAGTTGTCGGGGTCAGGCCCAAAGAGTTGCTTGAGGAGATCAGTTGTGGGGAACGGGGTGTAAGGAGTGCAGATCCCTGCCACACCGGCGCACCGGTCGGGGAACAGGACGGGCATGGCCCAGGCCAGGAAACCGCCCCAGTCGTGGCCTACGAAGACAGCGCGTTCGACCTCGAGCGCATCCAACATGTCGGCCAGGTCTCCACAGAGTTGCCCCAGCCCGAACGCCTCGACCTCCGATGGTGATGTCGATCCTCCATACCCGCGCTGGTCAGGAGCAATGGCGCGGAAGCCGGCATCAGCTACAGCCGGTAGTTGATGCCTCCACGAGTAGGCGAGTTCGGGGAACCCGTGGCAGAACACGACAGGTACTCCGGCATTTGACCTGCCGGCCTCGTGGACATCCAGGGCTATCTTCCAAGGTGAGCCAGCGGGTGCGTTGGATCCCGAAAGCTCGACTTTGGTCGGTTGAGGGAAATCAGTCGTTGTCATGGTCGTAGACGGAGCCTGATCAGAATCCGTTGTCGTCGAGCCACTTCTCGGCGATGTCCTCGGCGTCTTCCTTGTCGACCACGAACTGGCGGTTCAACTCGGTCAGTGCCTTGGTGTCCAACTTCGCCGATATTGAGTTGACCAGCTTCTCGAAGGTTGATCCGCCGTCGGTGATCAACTTGTCGCTCGCCACAGGGACGATGTTGTCGGCGTTGATGAGTCCCTTGTCATCGGTGAGGATCACCCAGTTGTTGGTGATGATGTCTGGATCTGTCGTTGTGAGAACGGCGACATCGATCGCTCCGCCCTTCAGTGCCTGCTTGGTGAGATCGCCACCGTCGCCAGGACTGAAGTTCTTGGACAGATCCACTCCATAGGTCGTTTGGATTCCGGGGATACAGAACGGATTGGTCGGGCAATCGGCGAACCCACCCAAGCGCAGATCGGGAGTGAGGTCAGACATTGACTTCAGGTTCTTCGCCTTGGCGGTTTCGGCGGTGACCACGAAAGCGTTCGAGTCCACCGCTTTGGAGGGGTCGAGCGCGGTCAGGTTCTTCGCCTTCAGTTGCTCGCGCAACAACGGCATCACCGTGTCGATGTCGGGTGATGCTTGCCCAGCTTGTTCGTTCAGGAATTCCAAGGTGGACGACGCGTACTCGAGTGTGAAGTTGACGTCTCCCTTTTCAAACGCTCCGTAGAGAATGTCGCGGAATCCGCCGAGTTCCTTGTAGCTGACTTCGAACCCGTTCCGGTCGAGAGCCTCGCCGTAGAGGTGGGCAAGCACCTTGCTCTCATTGAAGTTCTGGATACCTATTTTGACTGCGATGTCGTTGTCATCATCGGAGCCTTTGGAGTTGTCGTTATCGCTCGAGCAGGCAGATACGAGGAGCACAAGGGGCATAAGCGCCGCCAGTACGAATCGAAGTGCGGTTGAAGATCCAGCCCTCTTGTGCATGAGGACAGTCTTACCGCAATGCCGGCTCAGGTCACTGATATTCGTCGACCCATGGGGTTAGCCGCCGCTGCACACGAGACAGAACTGACTCTGCCGACACAGCAAGTACAGCGGTCAGTAACGCCCCGGTCAGCGTCTTGCCATCGTCGAACTGGGCGAACCCTTCGATGATGAAACTCCCCAAACCGGAGAACGCAACGAGCGCGCCTAGGGCAGCGGTCGCCAGCACCTGCACCAGAGCGATGCGTACGCCGGTCATCAGAAACGGTGCTGACAGGGGCAGTTCCAACTGGCGGAGCGCCTGCCATTCCGTCAGACCCTGACCTCTGGCGGCGTCGACGAGTGCCGGTTCCACCGAAGCAACTCCGGTGTAGGTGTTCGCGAATAGCGGAGGTATCGCCAGGATCACCAAGGCAACAAGTGTTGGTGCGGCTCCCAGCCCAAACCCGTATTTGATCGACAACGGAAGCGCCAGCGCCAAGATGGCCAGTGACGGAATAGCGCGACCAAGGTTCGCAGCTGCGACAGCGACGAAACCGCCTTTGCGTCGATGTCCGAGCACTATTGCGATCGGCAGCGCGATGACTGAAGCGACGAGCACCGCCACCACACTGATGGCGAGGTGATTGAACGTACGAATCAGGATTCCGTTCGGCCCCGTCCAGTTGGACCAAGTCGCGAGGAAGTCGATGAGATCCTTCAACGAATTCATCGCCTGGCCCGTCTCAACCAAGGAGTTGTCAACCACTGCAGGAGGACGAATGCTGCATCTGCGATGACAGCCAACAAGATCGAACCGATCACTCCGACCATGATCGGTGTGGAGAAGTTCCGCTTCAGTCCGTCGTTGATGAAATCTCCGAGCCCGCCGTGGCCAACCAGTGCGGCGACTGTGACGAGGCCGACCGTGGTGACCGTCGCTATTCGTAGACCGGTGATGAACTGCGGAAGCGCAAGAGGGAATTCGATGCTTATGAACCGGCGTGACGCCGTGTAACCCATACCATCGGCAGCGTCTCGTACTGCTGGAGACACGCCTTCTATCCCTGCCAGGAGATTCTGGACCAGAACCAACAAGGTGTAGCTGACCAGAGCTATCTCAGCGGTCAGGACGGATGCCCCGGTGATGGGTACCAAGAACCCGAACAGGGCCAAAGACGGAATCCCGTAGAGGGCTCCAGAGGTCCACACGATTGGTGAACGGGTCCAATTGAACCTGAGCGCGCACACCGAGAGCATGACCGCGAGGATCAAGCCGATCCCCACAGCCACAGCGGTCAGGTAGATGTGCTCCAAGGTCTTGTGCAGGATCTCGTCACCGTGCCGCCCGACCCAATCCCACCAGATCAACGAATCTGGTCCCTGAGCTGCAATCATCCCTGGTGTCGGTATGGCGGTCACCGCTTGCGCCTTGGTGCTGCCCAAGGCCTGACTGGTTCAGAGTCTGGGTCTCCAGATGCGATCTGAGCGATCGCATCAAGGGTGATCACACCCAGGACCGAGCCATCGAGATCCACCACTGTTGCCAGGTCTGTCGCGTTGGCCAACAGGGCATCGAGTGTGGATCGCAGCGAGAACGAGGCTTCGATCGTGAGAGGTGGAGTCGTCGCAGTGGCAGGTTCGAGTTGGGCAGTGGTCACTGTTAGAAGCGAGAGTCGTCGCAAGGTTCTATCCGCGCCCAGGAAGTCCTCGACCATCTGAGAGTCGGGGCGTG
Source organism: Microthrixaceae bacterium (assembly GCA_020439285.1). Taxonomy (GTDB): domain Bacteria; phylum Actinomycetota; class Acidimicrobiia; order Acidimicrobiales; family Microtrichaceae; genus JAGQSZ01. The sequence goes on along the minus strand of JAGQSZ010000047.1, from coordinate 8,036 downwards.
CCAGGAGTTCGGTGGGCACCGAGTACTGCGCCAGGTGCCCACCGGTTTTGAACACGGCGATCCTGTCGCCCAAGTCGATTGCCTCGTCGATGTCATGGGTGACGAACACGATGGTCTTGGCGAGACGTTCCTGCAACGAACGGAGCTCGTGTCGGAGTTCGGCGCGCACCACTGGGTCGACAGCGCTGTATGGCTCGTCCATCAAAAGAATCGGTGGGTCTGCTGCCAGAGCCCGGGCGACGCCGACACGCTGTTGTTGTCCACCGGAGAGCGACGAGGGATACCGGTCCAGGAGATCGGGATCCAAGCGGACCAATTCGATCAGTTCTTCGACACGCTCCCGGATCCGTGCCTTCGGCCAGCCGAGGAGCCTGGGAACGCAACCGATATTCGTCGCGACACTCTGGTGGGGGAACAGCCCACCTTGTTGGATCACGTAACCGATGCTGCGTCTCAACTCCGCGGGGTCTATTTCGGTCACGTCTGTTCCATTGACGTGGATCGACCCGGCCGTCGGGTCCTCCAACCGGTTGATCATGCGGAGCGTGGTCGTCTTGCCGCATCCGGATGGGCCAACGAAGACGACCAGTTCGCCTTGAGCGATGTCCAGGTCAAGTGAATCGACTGCTGCGTTAGTGGCCCCCGCGTAGCGCTTGGTGACACCCCGGATACTTATCGCTGGTGCTGTGCCGACTGATTCGCGAACGCTCAATGAGTTGTCGGTCACTGTTCTGGTCGTCCAGATCGGAGTCGGGTTGACTGGGTGCCGCGGAGCATTCCTTCGGAGGACAAAGTCATCCGAATAGCGTTCCCGGGTCTCCGAAGTCGCGAATCCATTGGAGCAGATCGTTACCGAAAAGGGTGCTGATCGCCACGGTTGTGACCATGACTGATCCCATGACGACCAGTGACCTGGTGGGAACGCGACCTTCCTCCGGAATCCCTGGAATTCTTCTGCGGATCAGCCTGATCGTCCTTTGTGCCCAGGCGAAAGGCAACAAAGACAGACCCAGGACGATCATGAGCCATCCTGGCCCCGGAAGGATGATCGCTGCTGCACCCGCGACGATCAGCGTGAACCCGGCGATCATCCTGGCCAAACGAACAGCTACATGGCGTTCGGCCTCTGCAACAGTCTCTTCGTGCTTGCCGGTTTGGAACTCGGCCTCGATAGCTGCTTCTTTCGCCACCGTGAACATGTCTGGATGTTCTTGGGGCAGTTCTTCTGCAGGACTGTCGATTGGCATGGGACAAGTATCGCGGACCTTGCATCTGTGTGGTGGTCGGTTCTCGGCTAGAACGATGAGATGGATTCAGCCAGCGATGCCCCTGAGGGACAGGTTTCAGACAAGCTGCCAGCACCTACGGTGAAGGGTTCACCGGTCAAGAAGGCTGCAGCTAAGAAAGCGCCAGCGAAGAAGGCTCCATCGAAGAAACCCGCCGTAAAGAAGGCACCGGCCAAGAAACCTGTTGCCAAGAAGGCACCTGCGAAGAAGGCAGCTCCCAAGAAAGCGGCGGCGAAGGCGCCGGCCAAGAAAGCTCCTGCGAAGAAGGCACCGGTCTCCGCTCCGGCGGAGAAAGCCGTTGAAACCCCAGTTCCGCCAGCGCCGCCCCAAGTGGCGAAGCGACCGGCTCCGGCGAAGCGTCCCACAGGGCCAGTTCCGAGCGGGCCGATGTCCATGATCGTCTCGTTCACCGAGGAGATGTTGAACGACCTGTTGCCGTTCCTCGTGGGAGCAGGGATTCCGATGGAGCCACTCGACACCACGATCTCGCTCCCAGGAATGGGCGACATCGAGGCTCGACTCGGGTTGACTGTGACCGGTGTTCAAGGGGTTCTTGATCCTGCAAACGGTGGTCGCGTGAAGGTGATCGTCAATGGTGACGGGGAAGTAAGTACCCGGACGATTGACTACGGAGGGGACTCGATCACGGAAGCGCCAACGGCGATGGCTGCAGGCATGATGCTTCCGAGCACACCGATCCCAGTTGTCGGCGAAGCACTCGTGCAACCCTTCATGCACTTGGACCCCTCCGGTCGGATAACAGTCGGGATCGATCTGTCCACTGCTGAACTCGTCTCCATGCGAGCGAACCAAGAGGCACCCGCTCCCGAAGGCGTCGACGCGAACGCCTGGCCCGGAATGCTGGCAGTGTTCTCGATGCTGCTCGGCGGTATCGGGGAGGACCTCTTTGCTGCCCTCAGCGCACACGTCGGTGAGGCGATGGTCGAACTAGACGAGGAACTCGGCTCGGTGTTTGTTGAACTCGGAGGACAGCCTGGCCCTCTGGCTATCAGCATCGCTTCAGGTCTGGTGACGATAGGGCTTCCAGCTGCTCCGTCGGTTCGTGGTGTGGCTCTCCCGGTCCCGATTGCGGGTAAGCGCGTGGGCGTTGGCCTCGCTTCCTCGGTTGTCGACAAGGTCACACAACTTGCGCTCATCCGCGCTGCAGGTGATCTGCCGCTGCCATTCGAAGTCGAAGTATCACTCGATGAACAAGCCGTCGGCGGTCGGATCAAGAACTCCCGGATATTCCCTGAAGCGTTCCCGGATCTGCGCGGTGCATTGCGAACCGAGGTGAGGACTCGCCTGCTTCGTGGGCAACTCGAGTTGTCTGTCCAAGCGGCATGGCTCGAATTGCCGAGTGTCGTTCCTTCATTCGTCAACCAGATCTCCAAGAGGATCGGTGGACTCGTTTCTCTGGCCCCGTTCAGAGTGAAGTTCCCTGCGATCATTCCGATCCCGCTGCCCGATGATGCAGGCTCGCTCGATGTGAAACTCGACGATCTCCGAGTAACAACCGATGGGATCGGCCTAGTCGCCTCGCTCGCGTGATGGGGGCCTGAGGGGGAAATGAAGGCGCCGATGTCGACTTCCAGGTTGCGAACAGAACTGGCCCGAGATGGGATATTCAACACTCGTGACCTCGGAGGTTTGACCACAGCAACCGGCTCGATCGTTCGACCCGGCCGAGTGCTGCGCGCAGACGCGCTGCATCGTGTGAAGCAGTCCGCGCCGGCGTTCCGCTCATCGGGAGTTACCCGTGTCATCGATCTTCGTGATGAGACAGAGCGAGAGCGGGCAGGTGTTCTCGACGTAGACGGAATCGAGGTAATCCATCACCCTGTGCTCGATCCCACGTTTGGATGGACGAGCGAGACTGCAGTGGTCCCCGCCGAGTTGCTGCGCACGTTGTACAAAGAGATCCTCGAGTCATACGGCGACCGATTCGCAAGCGCTCTCACAGAGGTCGCCGAAGTGATTGATGATCGTGAACAACTCCACGCCGTGGCGTTCCATTGTTCTTTGGGCAAGGACCGGACAGGACTCTTGGCAGCCATGTTGTTGTCACTGCTCGGCGTTGACACAGAACAGATCATCAATGACTACTCGCGCTCATCCAATGCCACCGCAGTGCAACTCCAGTGGCTCTGGTCCTTCGGTTTTGTCGGTGATGAGATCGGCGACGAGGACCTGACAGATGGACTCTGGTCGGCCAAGCCCGAGACCCTCAGGTCGACACTGGCCTGGATAGAGGATCGATTCGGCGGATTCGAGAACTATCTGATCGACAACGGCTTGGATACAGCAGCCATGGATGCGCTTCGTGGAAGCTTGCTGGTCCCCGCCACCTGAGCCGAGGGTTCAGCGCCTAGATATTGATTAGACCGAACGAGGGAATGAACTTTGTTGAAGCCAGGAGACAAGGCGCCGAGTTTCGCCTTGAACGACCAGAATAACCACACGGTGGACAGTAACGATCTGCTCGGCGAGGGTCGAATAGTCCTGTTCTTCTATCCCAAGGCAATGACCTCTGGTTGCACCAAGGAGTCGTGTCACTTCCGGGATTTGGATTCGGAGTTTCGTGCAGTAGGTGCGCGGCCAGTTGGCATTTCTGCCGACTCTGTCGACCGCCAACTCAAGTTCGATTCAAAGCATTCATTGGGTTTCACGTTGCTGTCTGATCCGGACCGTCGAGTTGCTGGCGCCTTCGGTGTGAAACGCCCGGGGCCGCTGTTCAACAGGCGTGCCACGTTCGTGATCGATACAGATGGCACGGTGGTTGAAGCGTTCTCATCAGAGATCAACATGGACGAGCACGCAGATCGGGCACTCGGGGCGCTACAGGCATTACAGGAGCGAAATTGATCACATCATCGGCCAACAACGAGCTGCCTACCCTGGATCTGGCGCTCGTCAACGACCCAGAGGTGGTCAGCCGGAATCGGCTGCCGATGCGCTCCACGGGGATCTTCACAGAGTCGATTGAGGAGGCTAGAAGCGCGACGACTGCTGATCCGACCGACTCGATCTTGGACAGTCCCGAGCAGGATTTCATGATCGATCTCAACGGGACGTGGTCCTTCAAGCTGTTCAGGTCTCCAGAGTTGGTCGACCGCGCGTCGCTAAGGGGCCCAGGAGGAGGCGGCCTCGAAGGTGACGAGGATTGGGACGTCATCACCGTCCCCGGATCCTTCACGTTGCAGGGACCACAACACGCCAACCCGCCGAGCCCAGCAGGCAATGGGCGAGCGGCATATGTGGCGCCTCATTACACCAACGTGATCATGCCCTTCGACATGGATCCTCCAAGTGTTCCGGAGGACAACCCAACTGGCGTATACCGAACCACGATCGCGGTCCCCGAATCGTGGGGTGACAGAGGAGTGATCCTTCGAATCGGCGCGGTCGAGTCGGTGGCAGAGGTCTTCGTTGACGGCGTGAGCGTGGGCGCAACGACAGATTCGAGGCTTCCAAGCGAGTTCCAACTCGATGTCGACCCAGGAACGAGCTTTGACCTCGCCGTAGCTGTTCCCCGGTACTCGGCGCAGTCATGGGTGGAGGACCAGGACCAATGGTGGCACGGGGGCATTCAACGCTCGGTCACACTCCATGCTGTGCCCGCCTCGTCCATCGAACAGGTCAAAGCCTTGCCAGGGTTGATCATCGAAGACGACGGCACATTTAGCGGTGTGATCGATCTGGATGTCAGGTTGGCTGGCAGTCCCACCCGCGAGGCCGGTTGGACACTCGAGGCTTGGGTGGAGACACGGACACTCGGCGTGGAGCCGGGTGAGCAACTCGTCACCACCGGAGCAATGTTTGTCCCCCGGTGGGATGCAGGTTCCGAAGCCGCCGCCGTTATTTCTGCCATGTACACCGATCCAGGCGTCGTGAGACGGCAGTTGAAGGTCCCGGGCATTTCTCCGTGGTCCCATGAGTCCCCATCTCTTTACCGCTTATTGGTGGTCCTCAAGGATCCTGATGGCAACGCCGTTCACACATACGGAGCCTCGACCGGGTTCCGGTCAGTCGAAGTGGGTGGCAACGAACTACTGATCAACGGTGCACCGGTGCTCATCCACGGGGTCAACCTGCACGAGCACGACATGATGACCGGTCGCAGCGTCGATCCAGTGAAGATCCGCAGTGATCTGGTCACCATCAAGCGCAGCGGGTTCAACGCTGTGAGGGCATCCCACTATCCCCATGATGAACTCTTTGCTGCGCTGTGTGATGAGATCGGTCTCTATGTCGTGGACGAGGCGAATGTGGAGTCTCACGGTCGTCAACTCTCGCTGTGTCATGACCAGCGGTTCGCTTCGACGATCCTGCAACGCGTCACGCGAATGGTCGAACGCGATCAACACCATCCGAGCGTGATCATCTGGTCGCTCGGCAACGAAGCCGGGTATGGCGCAGTGCATGACGCGGCGGCGGCCTGGGTCCGTCGCTATGACCCCACAAGAGTCCTGCAGTACGAGGGTCCGTTCATGCATGACCTGTACGCGGACGCTCCGGTGAGTGACGTTGTCTGCCCCATGTACTCGAGCATCGACGACATCGTCAGATGGGCCGAGAACAAGCGGGACGATCGTCGCCCGTTGATCATGTGCGAGTACTCACATGCCATGGGCAACTCGAATGGTTCGCTGTCGGACTACTGGCAGGCGTTTGAGGAGGTGTCCGGTCTCCAGGGCGGGTTCATCTGGGAATGGACAGATCATGGGCTGGTCACATTCGGTGCCGACGGAGTTCCGAAGTCGGGTCCCTCAGGTCTACCGAGTTGGGCATACGGCGGGGACTTCGGCGACACGCCAAACGACGCGAACTTCGTATGTGACGGCCTGGTATCAGCCATCGGGGATCCTCGACCAGCGATCGAAGAGGTGTTGTTCCTATCGCGGGCCGTGTCCTTTGAATGGTCACAAGACCTTGATAGCGAGGGTATGCCTGCTGGTGTGGAGGTCACCAACCGCCAGTGGTTCCGAGATCTCTCGCACCTTCATGCCCGCTGGTATCTGACTGTCGATGGTGTTGGCGTGGCAGAGGGTGAACTCGATCTACCTCGTGTCGGACCGCGGGCCACCAACACGACGGCGATGCCGTTCACGTTGGACGAAGTCGCCAACTGCCACCCGGACTCCGAGATCCATGTCGATTTCGTTGTCTCGATTTCAGATGGGCACGGCAGCGAGTGGCTTCCAGTCGGCCATGCTGTTGCGGGGCAACAGTTGGCCCTGACCCCCTTGACCGATCAAGCTGACATCGCGGGTCGTGCGAACACAGGCGCTGGAGAATCACTTGCCGGACAGTCCTCTGCTACCGCCTTCGCCGATGTCGAGTGGCGGCCGACCGTGTTCCGGGCGCTGACCGACAATGACGGATTGCGGACCGGTTGGATGCGTGGACTGTCGGGCAACTTTGCTCGCTGGGTCGGGTCTCTTGGTCTGGAACGATGCGAATGGAAGCCCGACGAAGGTGAGTTGGTCACTGGTTCCGGCGCGACGGCCAGCGTTGTCCGGACCGTACAGAACTCGGGGCGCTGGGAACGCATCACTTTCGATATCGATATTCCGGAGACCCTCGTGGACCTTCCTCGGATCGGTATCGAGTGGAAGCTCCCGGCGTTGGATCCCGCTGGACGCTGGGAATCCGTCCGGTGGTTCTGCGATGGTCCGAGCGAGAACTACATAGACCGTCGATCGGCTGTGCGGGCCGGTGCATGGGAGTGGGATATCGACGACATGTACGTCGATTACGCGCTCCCTCAGGAGCATGCCAACCGAGAAGGGCTGCGATGGTTGGCGCTGAACCGTAACTCCGGGCCGGGGTGGCAACGAGAGGGACTGCTGTTGGTTGTCGAGTCATTCGACCCCGGCACCGTGGCCCGCTCGGCGCGGCCGAGTGCTGCGGTGCGACGGCATTCGGATGCCGAACTCTGGGATGCGTTCCACACCCACGAGCTAGCGAGTCTGGACTCAACCGACACTTGGTTGTACATCAACGCTGGCCACCGAGGACTCGGCACCGCGTCATGCGGCCCGGACACTTTGGAGCAGTACCGCCTAGGTGCAGGGCGTACGAGTATGACCATTGCAGCAACAAGATTTGATCCCTCAATCGAACAGGCAGAGGATCTCTATAACGAGATCCGCTCATCATTGCGGGGATGACCATGGGATCTGCTGTCGACACCGGCTTGAACCTGGCGACCGTCTGGGAGGCGATCGCCAGGGTCACGCCGCAACGGCCTGCGTTGGTCCACGGATCGATGACCACGTCGTGGTCCGAATTCGAGCAGCGATCGGCTTCGTTGGCAGCGCTCCTCGACGAACACGGAATCGGCAGCGGGGACAACGTGGCCCTGTATCTGTACAACTGTTCCGAGTACCTAGAAGCCACCTTCGCGTCGTTCAAGGTCCGAGCCGCGACGGTCAACGTGAACTACCGCTACCTCGAGTCCGAACTCGAGTACCTGTTCACCGACTCCGAGGCCAAAGCAGTTGTATTTCACGCCGAATTCGCCGACAGGTTGGAATCGATCCGGTCTCGACTCGAGCACGCGAGAGTGTTCATCTGCGTTGGGGCCACCACTTCGAACGAAGTGCCCGTGTGGGCACTCGATTACGAACGAGAGATAGAGACTCACACTCCGCTCGATCCGATCGAGCGATCTGCGACTGATCGCTGGTTGCTCTACACAGGTGGGACCACCGGCAGTCCCAAGGGTGTGATCTGGACCCACGCTGG
>JAGQSZ010000485.1 GCA_020439285.1 Microthrixaceae bacterium | reverse complement strand
GCCGTCGAGTTCGTAGTACATCTCGGTGACAGCTAGATCCAACTTGCCGAGAACGGCCGGAGCGGTGAGCCCAGCCATGCCATTACCCGCATCGACAACGACTTTGAGTCGACGCCCGGCCACGGGAGCAAGACCCAGCAAGAAGTCGGCGTAGGCATCGAGCACATCAACATCTGTGATTGCTCCCTTGAGCGAGTGCGTCTTGACCTCAGAGCGAGCGACGAGATCCTTGATCTCCGCCAAGCCTGTCTCCATGCCCACCGGGGCAGCCAAGGCACGACACAGTTTGATGCCGTTGTACTGCGCCGGATTGTGCGAGGCCGTGAACATCGCACCCGGCCGCTCCATAAGCCCTGAAGCGAAGTAGAGCTGATCGGTGGAAGCAAGACCGATGAGTGTGACATCGGCGCCCGCAGTGGCAGCACCATCAGCAAAGGCAGCCGCCAAACCAGGGCTTGATGGACGCATGTCATAGCCAATCACCAGTGCATCGGCATCAGTGACCACCACAAAGGCATTGCCGATTGCCCAAGCCAAAGGCTCATTGATCTGGTCGTCGTAGGTGCCTCTGATGTCATATGCCTTGAACACCGCATCGAGTTGGTCACTGGAGAAGTTGGCCATGTAGCCACGCTA